>JBFMEF010000205.1 GCA_040753495.1 Candidatus Zixiibacteriota bacterium | reverse complement strand
GGTCCCGGCCGGCTTTACCATCACCACCGAAGTCTGCAAAGTCTACTATCAGAATAATCTCGAGATTCCTGAGGAAATAGACCGCGATTTTCCTAAATATATGGCGAAGATAGAGGAAGTTATGGGAGCCAAATTTGGCGACCCCGGTAACCCGCTGCTGGTTTCGGTCCGCTCCGGCGCCAAATTCTCGATGCCGGGAATGATGGATACGATTCTCAATCTCGGTCTCAACAAAGATACCCTGGAAGGTCTGGTGAAAAAGACCGGCGATGCCCGCTTTGCCTATGACAACTACCGCCGGTTTGTCCAGATGTTCGGCAATGTTGTGCTCGGAATAGACAAAGAGAAATTCGAAGAAGTTATTGAAGCGAAGAAAAAAGAGCGGCGCATTAAACAGGATTCCTCGCTCTCGGTTGAGGACCTGAGTGATATAGTTAAGAAGTTTAAGGCGATAATCAAGAAGAAGACGGGCGAATCCTTTCCGGATGACCCCTGGCAGCAGTTGCGGATGGCGCGCGACGCCGTCTTCCGTTCCTGGAATAATCCGCGGGCAATAAGTTATCGCAAACTGAATAATATTCCCAGCGACCTTGGCACAGCCGTCAATATACAGGCGATGGTTTTCGGAAATATGGGGAATAACTCCGGGACCGGAGTGGGATTCACCCGCAATCCAGCCACCGGCGAGAAAGAGTTCTACGGTGAATATCTGCTGAACGCTCAGGGGGAGGATGTCGTCGCCGGCATCAGAACGCCGCAGCCGATTTCACAACTTGGCGCGGAAATGCCGGAAGTTTACAAACAGTTGAAAGAAATCACTACCCGGCTGGAGAAGCATTATCGGGATGTTCAAGACTTTGAATTCACAATTCAGCAGGGAAAGTTGTACATGCTGCAGACTCGCACCGGCAAAAGAACGGTGCAGGCGGCGTTGAAAATCGCCGTTGATATGGTCAAGGAAAAACTGATTACCAAAGAAGAGGCGATAATGCGGCTGGAGCCGGCGCAACTGGACCAGTTGCTGCATCCCCGCCTCGACCCCAAGGCGGAATATGAAGTCATAGCGCGCGGGCTGCCGGCATCTCCGGGAGCGGCCTCGGGAGCCATCTATTTCACCGCCGAAGCGGCTGTCAAGGCGGCTAAAGGGGGCGACCCGGTAATTCTGGTGAGACAGGAAACCAACCCCGATGATATCGAAGGGATGCATGCCGCGGCCGGAATACTTACCTCTCGCGGGGGGATGACTTCCCATGCGGCAGTGGTGGCTCGTGGCATGGGGAAATGCTGTGTGGCCGGTTGTGAAGCCGCCCGGGTCAATGAAGCCAAAAAGCAGCTCCAGATTGGCAAACTGATAATCAAAGAGAAAGAAATCATTACTTTAAATGGCTCGACTGGCGAAGTTATGCTCGGGCCGGTGGCGACCATCGAACCGGAGCTGTCGGGAGAGTTTGCCGAATATATGTCCTGGGCGGATGAAATCAGGAAGTTAAGAGTGCGCGCTAATGCCGATACGCCGCGTGACGCCAAACAGGCGCGGAAATTCGGCGCCGAAGGAATCGGCCTCTGCCGCACCGAGCATATGTTTTTCTCCGAAGATAGAATCCCTGTCGTGCAGGAGATGATTCTGGCTGATTCCACCGAAGAGCGCCAGCAAGCCCTGGATAAATTGCTTCCGTTCCAGAGAGCCGATTTCCGTGCCCTTTTCGAGGTTATGGATGGACTCCCCGTGACCATTCGGACGCTCGACCCGCCGTTGCATGAATTTCTCCCGGATAAAAGAGAAATCGAAAATGAAATCGAGGAACTGGACAAAGCCGACGAGCATTATGACGAGACCCTTGCCCGGAAGAAAAAAATTCTTCAACGCATTGACGAGCTGAAAGAGATTAACCCGATGCTGGGACATCGGGGATGCCGTCTCGGAATAGTCTTTCCGGAAATAACGGAAATGCAGGTTCGGGCGATAATCGAAGCCGCCTGCCAGGTCACCCGCGATAAGAAACATGTGGTGCCGGAAATAATGATTCCGCTGGTGGGGCATATCAATGAACTCAGAAATCAGATTGAAATTGTGCGGCGAGTGGCGGAAGAGGTGACCACCAAATTTAAGGTAAAGAACCTCGAGTATGCAGTTGGCACCATGATTGAAATCCCTCGCGCCGCCATTGTTGCCGATGAAATCGCCACCGAAGCGGAATTTTTCAGCTTTGGCACCAACGATTTGACGCAGATGACGATGGGATTCTCGCGCGACGACGCCGGCAAATTCCTGAGATATTACGTAGACAAGGGGATACTTCCCAAAGACCCCTTTGTCAGTATCGACCAGGAGGGGGTCGGATATCTGGTTGACCTGGGAGTCAAAGGAGGGCGCCGCACCCGACCCGATTTGAAAATCGGCATCTGCGGCGAACATGGCGGGGACCCCGATTCCATCGATTTCTGTCACCGGACTGGACTGAACTACGTTTCCTGTTCCCCCTTCCGGGTGCCGATAGCGCGCCTGGCGGCGGCTCAGGCGACTATAAAAGAGAAGAAAAAAACCTCCGAGCGGGACAAATAAGCGGTAATATTTCGCCAAAGCCCCGCCTTTGCGGGGCTTTTTAATCAGAGTCAAGCCTGTCATAGAGGGAGATTAGATGAGCACCATTACCACGCTACTTATAGATGTCGGCGGGCCTGTTGTCATCGAGAACGAGGCGGAGAAAGCCTGGCACAACCGCCTGAAAATGCTGGTCTTTGAGCACACCGGAAAAGCGCTCAACGATTATGAGATAGAGCATTACCTTCAAGAAGCGGTGCGATGCTACGCTCCCTCGGTCTACTCATACGTCATCTGGCAGGCGGTAAAACCGGACAAAGGGCTGTTCTATCGTCTGCGGGAAGAATTTGACCGGTTCCCGCTGGAAGAGCATTTCAAATTTCAGCCCGGCATAAAAGAGCTACTGGCAAAACTTCAACGACACTTTCGGCTGGGGATTGCGGCCAATCAGAATGAAGGGGCTTATCGCTTCCTCGAAAAAGCCGGCATTTTGGAATATTTCGATTTCAAGAAGGTTTCCGAGCAGATAGGGTTCTCCAAACCGGATGTCCGGCATTTCCTGACAATTATGGAAGCGCTGGGAAGCCGGCCGGATGAAACAGCCATGATTGGGGACCGTCAGGACAACGATATCGTTCCGGCGAAACTTCTTGGGATGAAAGCGATTCGCCTACTAACCGGCATCAACCGGAACCAGATGGTGCGGTATCCCAAAGAAGAGGCTGACTATACCGTTGAGACGATTGAGGAACTTCTCGAGGTGCCGTTTATTAAGGAAAAGATGCAGAAGCAATAAGAGCGGTCCCGCCTCGTATCTGCCGGATAGCAGAAAAGATTGAACAGAAACGCCTCTTGGGCGGTCTTTAATAGTAGCAGTCGCCAAAAAAATCGATTGAAATTCAGGCCAAATTTATGTATAATTTGGCAGAAAAATTATAATAGTTTGGAGGAGTGATAAGTAATGGCGAAATTATTCTGGTTGGTATTAGCCGTAGCGATAATGGCGGGGTGCGCTGAAGATATCGTGGTGGAGCCTCCCCAGTCGTTGCGCGGGGTCTATGACGGGGAATATATAGTCACGCGCGATTACGGCAGCAGCGGCGGCGGGACCACGGTTTCGCAGTGGGTGGTCTGGACATTCAGCGACCAGAAGTTCTGGATGGAGGCAACCAAAACCGACCAGCGCCCAAAGGTCTTCTGCGATATGTCCGGCAATTATAAGCTGGAGACAAACATAACCCTGAGCGACCCCAATACCGGCGGCGACCAGTGCGACCCGCGGGATGTTCCGGATGGGACTTTTGGTCTGCGCCGAACCATCGGGTCTGACAATCAGATCGATTCTCTCTATCTGGAGCAGATAGAAGGGACGATGAAAAAAGAGTTGCGACTTAAGAAAAAGCCGCAATGATGCAGGATTGAGCCGATTTTACAACGCCTCCCCACGAAGGAGGCGTTTTTTTCTGATGACCTGTTTTTGACGCACATTCTGCCGGCAAGACCGTCTCTAATTTAAAACACCGGAGATTCATGACTGTGGTCAATAAGCCAATGATAGCGGCGTTTCTCTTAATGATACTATCGAGTTGCGAAAGCGATGAGACGCGGATTACTGATGTTCCCCGATTTCCTGAATCCAGATACAAGGGGGAATATATAGCCTTAAGGTCAAACCAGAACGGATTTGACACCAGTTTAGTCCAGGACGTAGACTGGCTTTTCAGCGACCTTAAATTCTGGATGGAAGTCGCCGATTCCGACAAGCGACCGCGCTTGCTTTGCGACGCGGTGGGCTACTATAGATTAACGGACGTTATTACATTTCTTAATGTCGTAGGAATTTTCGACAGTTGCGAGGTGTCGGAATATCCCGAGGGAGCCTTTCAGATAAGACGGACTCTGTCGAACGGTCAGGTTGATTCGCTTCTGATGACACAAGTGACCGACAGTTGCCGTAAGGAGATTCGGCTTGCCCATCGCTTCCAATGATATTATCTTGCCTGACAATATTGTTGCCCGGTTTGTTACCTACCGTCGAAAGAAGGAGTTTATGAATAATATAAGACAGACAGGAATTAGATCCCTTTTGCTGGCTATTCTTCTATTGGTCCTGGCGGTTTCCTGCAGCGAGAACGGCGCCGACAGTAAGGTGGCATTTGCGCCGGGGGTGTATAAAGGAATCTACCGGGTCGTCAATGACTGGCAGGGTCCCAATGAAGAAATAAAAGTTGATACGGTAACTTACACATTTATCCGTCCCGATACTTTTCGAATGGTGGTGGCGGCGGAAGATAAAGAGCGGAAATTCTGTGATGTTACCGGTACCTATCTTTTTAGCGGCGATTCCCTGTTTGTGACGGAAGAATTCACCTATCCCCAGATATGCAATCCAGACGAGATACCGGAAGCCCGCTACGGATACACCACCGACAGCCGGGATGTTATCTTCCGGACGGTGACAACCCCGTTTTACCGGGAGATTCGCCTCTGGGTCAAATGACCGGCAAACTCATCGATTCTTAGCCAACAGCGGTGTCATAGCCCTTTTTCGGCAGCGTTGGCGGGGCATAAGTTGTACTGCTAAGTCCATATTATTCAATCAGATATCTTGTCGATTCCCGAGTGGCGTTTGGTGGGGCAACCAGTCTGACTCCCTTCTTTTTCTAATCACCTCAATTTTCACTGACATCCTTTGTCACCGCCCTGTGCGATATTAGGCGCGGGACGGCGGGAGTCGAGATAATGCGGGCGGTGACCCGTGCAGGCTCAAACTTGAAAGGTTAAACTATTATGTTAGCCAAGGTCTATTCATCGGCAACGCTGGGAGTAAATGCATACCTGGTTGAGGTTGAAGCCGATATACAGCAGCAACTTCCACTATTCGTAACGGTCGGGCTTCCCGATGGGGCTGTGCGGGAGTCGAAAGAAAGGGTCACCGCCGCTATAAAGAACTCTGATTTCATATTTCCCTCCAAGAAGATTACTATCAATCTGGCTCCGGCCGATATTCGCAAAGAGGGGTCGGCTTTTGACCTGCCTATCGCCGTGGGGATTCTCGCCGCGACCGGACAGATACTTAAAGACAGCTTTGACGATTTTGTGATTCTGGGAGAGCTCTCTCTGGATGGCGCAGTGCGGGCTGTTCCGGGGGTGTTGCCGATGGCAATGCAGGTGAGAAAGAACAACGGGATACGGGGGATTATCGTGCCGAAGGACAATGCCTCGGAGGCAGCGATGGCAAGTGGTCTTAATGTGTATCCGGTCGCTACCTTGAAAGAAGCGGTGCAGTTTCTGGAAGACCCAACCTCGATTAAGCCATTTGAACTGGACATCGCCTCCGTCTTTTCATCGTCTCGACATTATGATGTCGACTTTTCGGATGTCAAAGGGCAGGAATCAGCAAAGCGAGCGCTGGAGGTTGCCGCCGCCGGAGGACATAATATTATTATGATTGGTCCTCCCGGGTCGGGGAAGACCATGCTGGCGCGCCGCTTGCCGACCATTCTACCTGATATTACTCTCGAAGAGGCGCTGGAGACAACCAAGATTCATTCGGTAGCAGGGATTCTGCCGGGAAACACCGCCCTTATTGCCACCAGGCCGTTCCGCTCGCCGCATCATACTGTCTCTGACGCCGGTTTAATTGGCGGGGGAAGAATTCCCAAGCCGGGCGAGGTCTCACTGGCTCATCACGGGGTGCTCTTTCTGGATGAAATCGCCGAGTTCCATAAGGATGCTCTGGAAGTGCTTCGTCAGCCGATGGAAGATGGACATGTAACCCTTTCACGAGCGATGACATCGCTGACCTATCCCGCTTCATTTATGCTGGCGGCGGCGATGAACCCCTGCCCCTGCGGATACTTTGGAGACAGTTCGCATGAATGCAACTGCACCACCGCCGGCATTCAGCGGTATATGTCGCGGATTTCAGGTCCCTTGATGGATAGAATCGATATCCATATCAACGTTCCCTCTGTGAAATTCAAAGAGCTCTCGGCGGAATCATCAGGAGAGAAGTCGGAATCGATTCGCAATCGGGTCAATAAGGCGCGGCGGATTCAGCTGGAGCGGTTCGCCGGAGAGAAAAAGATTTTCTGCAATGCCCATATGCAGTCGAAAGATTTAAGAACCTATTGTCCCATCGATGAAAAATCGAAATCTCTGCTGAATCTGGCGATAACCCGTCAGGGACTTTCGGCGCGGGCTTACGACCGCATAATTAAAGTAGCGCGGACCATAGCCGACCTCGAAGGGGCGGCGGAGGTCGACGTCGCCCATATCGCCGAGTCCATTCATTATCGCTCACTGGATCGCTCGCTCTGGCTGTAATTTGCCATCGACCGTCGTTCTCGCCGTGGGATAAATTGTTACGACTCTGTCGATTATCAGAATTGCCAATTTTGTCTAAACTTTGGCTCTTTAAAACCGTTATCCAGAAGCAAAGCCGAGATATCGGCTTTTTGACAGATGCTTGCTTGACTTTGCGCCGCTCATCCTTTATTTGGAAGACTTAACGGAAGTTAGATATGGCTGACCAAACCAGAATAGAGAAACTGTTCCTGCATGCCGCCCGGATGCTCAACTCGACTCTGGAATATGAGGAGTTGATGCGTCTGGTGCTGGAACTTACGGTAGATGCCACCGATGCCGAAGCGGCTCTGGTGTACCGTGTCGATAAGACGACCGATGTCATGAAAGCCCGCTTTTTCAACGGGAGGGATTACTCCGTCAAGTATCTGACTCTTCCCAAGGGTCAGGGGATAATCGGATGGGTGGCAGAAAACCAGGAGCCGGTTATCAGCAATGATGTCGGCAGTGACCCGCGGTTTTACCGTCCGGTTGAAGAGATTGGGGATATAAAATTCCGCTCGGTGCTTGCCATACCGCTAATTGGCCGCGGGCAGATGATTGGCGTAATCGAAGCAATCAATAAGATAAACGGCTCATTTGACGAGCATGACCTCGACACCTTAGTGGGGCTTGCCAATCAGATAGCGGTAGCCATCGACAACGCCCGTCTTTATCGTGAAGCCAAGCACGAAGCGATGGAGCGGCAACTTCTGTACGAAGTCGGAAAGCGTCTCTCCAGCACGCTCAATATCGATGAAATCTTGAATCTGATACTCGATTCTCTGCAGAAAGTGGTCGGATTCGATGCTGCCGGCGTCTTTCTGATAAATGAAGAACTGAGTGAAGTCAGCACCATTCACTCACAAGGGTATGACCCGAAATACGAGGAGCAGATTCATCTGCAGATAGGGCAGGGGCTGGTCGGCTGGGTGGCAAAGACCGGAGAGGCGGTGATAGTCCCGGATGTTGCGACCGACAGCCGCTATGTTGCCGCCAACCCCTCGACAAAATCAGAAATTGTCGCCCCGCTAAAGATTGATGGGCGGATAATTGGGGTTCTGAATCTGGAATCGAATCACCCGGCGGCGTACAACCGGAAAAGCCTGGAATTGATTTCCGCCTTCGCCAGTCAGGCGGCGATATCGATAGAGCGGGCGATGCTTCATAATAAAATGCTTGAAAACAAGCGGCTGGAGGAGCAGCTGGCGATAGCGCGCGAGATTCAGCTGACCTTTCTTCCGAAGGAGAACCCATCAATACCGGGGTATGATATCGCCGGAGTAAATATCGCCTCGGGTGAAGTCGGGGGCGACTATTATGATTTCATCAAAATCATCGACAACCAGACCGGAATCGCCATTGCCGATGTGGCTGGCAAAGGGATACCGGCATCGCTTATAATGGCTTCCTTCCGAGCCTCCCTGATTGCCGAGATACGGAATAATTATGCCATCAGAACCATCTGCAAGAAAGTAAATTCGCTGATTTATGAGTCGGTGGAGCGGGGCAATTATGTCACCGCTGTTTATGGCGTCCTCGATTCCAAGAACGATATTTTTACTTTTTCCAACTGCGGGCATAACCGTCCGATTTTGCTGCGAGGCGACCGGGTTGAGTTTCTGAAAGAAGGGGGGCTGGCGCTGGGGATAGTTCCTGACTTTGATTATGAAGAGCGGCCTATCTTTCTGCAGTCGGGGGATATTATTCTGTTCTATACCGATGGCGTTACCGAGGCGACTGACAGCCAGGGGCAGGAATTCGGGGTGGAGCGATTGATAGAAACGCTCAAGGAAACGCGCCCGTTAGACGCGACGGCGTTGCTTCAGAAAATCTATTACCGTGTCAGGGAGTTCGCGCACAATTCCCACATTCATGACGACCTGACCATGATAGTCCTCAAAAAACTCTGACGCTCTTCCTTTCGCGTCTGAAAGAGGTCAGCCGTAAATTCATAAATAGCCGATTGACAGTTCCCCGGGAATAGATTAATTTGATTGTAATCAAAATCAAATTGCGGAGGAGAAATGAAGAAGCTATTTACCCCGATTATTTTAATGCTGGCGGTCATTGGAGCCGGATGCGGCGGTGACAACGGTGGGACCAATCCTCCTCCTCCGCCGACACCGGCGCCGCGCCTGGTTGTCGATACCACCGTGACCGCGCCATTGATGAATGATGTCAACGAAGCGGTCTGGGGCCAGGTAGATTCGGTTCTTATTGAAATCGGCGGCGACCCCGCCAATTATGGCTTCAACAGCAACCTGGGGAAGCAGAATGTAATGATGAAGGCGATTAAGAAGAACGATACCCTTTATGTTCGCGCCCGCTGGAAAGATGCCTCGGCGCATCTTCGGGCAAATCGCCTCAGAAGACTGACTACCCCGATAGAGACCTGGGAATTTGGCGACCTGGTGGGACAGGATATGTTTTTTGTCATATTCGACGGCGGCAATAATGGCACGGAGAAGGCTGATTGCGCCACCATGTGCCATACTTCCGGAATGGCGACCACCGGCGGTGGCAACGCCGACGCCTGGAAATGGATGTCAACTTCTACATTTCCTGGGAAGATGGCCGAAGACCAGTGGATAGGCGCAGCCGGCACCAATTCCGACGCCGTAATCAATAAATACGTTTACCGCAATAATCATGACGCCGGACAGCCTTTCTGGGTGCATGAAGATACCTCGGCTTACACGGGAGTCTTTTTATATCTGGATGACACCGTAAAGTATGACCCGATAGATAACGATTACTGGCCCGAGAATTTCATAGTGCCGGGGTTTATCATTGATTCGACCATTTATGCCGCGGCCGACCGAAACAACAACAGTCTCAACAACGTTCGGGCAATTGCCAGATTCGACAGCAGCGGGGTCAATACCAACTGGACATGGTCGCTGGTAATGGCGCGGGCGCTTAACACCGGCAAAGTCGATGACGTCAATCTGCTTCCGCTTGATTCGGTGCAGATTACCATTGCCGCGACAAACAATCATTTCCAGAGCAATGCCACGACCAAGCCGGAGCATTCCGGCTCCAAGCCTTTCTACCTGATTCTGAAGCCGTAAGACGGGATTAGTATCGATTTTTCAAGCGGGCAGGAGCGATTCCTGCCCGCTTTTGTGTCACAGGCGGTTAATATCCGTTTGCGAA
This sequence comes from Candidatus Zixiibacteriota bacterium, assembly GCA_040753495.1. NCBI lineage: Bacteria > Pseudomonadati > Candidatus Zixiibacteriota > Candidatus Zixiibacteriota bacterium. The sequence continues at coordinate 400 of JBFMEF010000205.1, read as the reverse complement.
AAAATTCACAATCTTGTATATTGTTTATATGAATTCTTGAGCAAACGCCGTCCAGCCAGGAGCAATTATGGCATTAAGAACATATTCCGCCTACCTCGAATCGCTGCGAAAAATGCGCCCCAATATCTACAAATTCGGGGAATTAATAGCCGATGTAACGAGTCATCCCGCGACCCGAAACACCGTTGAAGGGCACGCCCAGACCTATAGACTTCTCGATGACCCGGCCGAGCGGGAAATATTGACCACAACCTCAGATTTGACTGGCGAGCCAATCAGCCGGTATCTTTCGATAGTCCGGGCGCCGGAAGATATGTATGCCAACAGCCGTCTGAAACGCCATATGTTTCAGAAGACCGGCACCTGCACTGGCGGAAGGTGTGTGGGCTGGAATGCGCTC
>JBFMEF010000204.1:4070-19785 GCA_040753495.1 Candidatus Zixiibacteriota bacterium | reverse complement strand
TCTCCGTCAAGATTGACAATATTCTTACCCATCGGTTCTGGGGATATCTGATTTTTCTTTTCTTTATGTGGCTGGTGTTTCAGGCGACATTCAAGCTGGGGGCTTATCCGATGGACTGGATAGACGCCGGTGTCGGCCGGCTGCAGGGTTGGGTGACCGGCATTCTTCCCGCCGGGGTATTTAATGACCTGATAGCCGACGGAATCATAGGCGGAGTTGGGGCGGTGGCGGTCTTCCTGCCGAATATCTTAATACTCTTTATGGGGATATCTCTTCTGGAAGATTCCGGGTACATGGCGCGCGCCGCTTTTCTGATGGACCGTCTGATGCACTTTCTGGGACTGCACGGCAAATCATTCATACCTCTTTTGATGGGATTTGGCTGCAATGTGCCGGCTATTATGGCGACCCGGACGCTGGAATCGCATCGCGACCGGATTCTGACGATTCTCTTGATTCCTCTTATGTCCTGCAGCGCCCGTCTGCCGGTATATGTCCTGTTTGCCGGCGCCTTTTTCGGAGCGCAGGCCGGAAATGTAATCTTCTCCATGTATCTTCTCGGTATCGCCACCGCCGTCCTGATGGCGCGTTTGATGCAGAAGACCATCCTCCGCTCGGAAGATGCCCCCTTTGTGATGGAATTGCCGCCGTACCGTGTTCCCACTTATCGCTCGGTGCTGATTCATATGTGGGAGCGAACCAATATCTATCTCAAGAAGATGGGCGGCATTATTCTGATCGCTTCCGTTATTCTCTGGTTGCTGGGATATTTTCCCAAGAAGAGTGATTTTTCCCAGAATTATGACGCGCAGATTGAGCAATTGACAGCGGTCAATACCGATGAAGCCGCGGCTGAAATAGACCGCCTGCAGAGTCTGAAAGCCTCCGAAGAACTGGAATATTCATTCATAGGACGTCTCGGAAAAATTACCCTTCCCATGGTTCAACCGCTGGGATTCAACTGGGAGTTAGGGGTAGCTATCATTACCGGATTTGTCGCCAAAGAAGTGGTGGTTTCGACATTGGGGGTGCTGTATCATCTGGGAGATAACACCGACTCTCTATTGGCGGTGCTGCAGAGCCCGAGCAACCGGATTTCGGGACTGGCGGCATACGCCTTCATGGTCTTTGTGCTGCTCTATACTCCCTGCCTTGCCACGGTGATAGCCATTAAGCGAGAAATCGGGGCGAAATGGATGTGGCTTTCCATCGTTTTCCAGACTGCTTTGGCATGGAGCGCCGCTTTTCTGATTTATCAAGGCGGGACATTACTGGGGCTTTAAGACGCCTGACTTTACCAATCCCGTAAATATTACCGACTATTTAAATCCAGTTTCCGGGGTGGCCTCCGCTTTTTTCGCTTGTTGAATTTATCGCGTGACGGTATATTTAATTATACCACCTTTTCCGAATCGGAGTCAGTTTGAGAATTCATCTTGCCGGTCAAATAAATCAAGGAGCGAGCGTATGAAAGAAGGATTCTTTCAATTTGGCGCCGGAAAATCTCTGGCACTGATTCTCGTAATGGCGCTGCCGACTGCCTTTGGCGCGGAGCAGATTGTTTCACAATCAGTTTTTGATACAGAAATAAAGTCTGCCCGTCATCATCTGATGGCGCCTTTGGAGCCTCTCCCGCTTATATCGCCGTCACAGCCTGCAGAAATGGCATTCCCGGGAGCGCCGGCAGCAGTGGAGCAGTTGCATCCGGCTCTGGGGAGGGCCGCCAGCGGCATGCTTTTCCGCGGATATGAGTTCCATGATGGCATATCGTCCGACCATCTCATCTGGTGGAATGTTTCTAATAACGACGGCGCCACCTGGACCTCCTGCTGCGCCTGGGATATCTATAACGCCACCTATCCGTCGCTCGACTACTGGGGGAACTCCTCACGGTTTTTCGCCACTCTGGTGACACCGGCATCGTTCCTGAATGGCGGGGCGGTGATAATTCTCGAATTCCCTGACCCCTCCAACGTTCTGACCTGGCAGGGGAGATGGGCTGATTATACGGGACAGGGATGGCACAGCATGAGAATGGCTGATATTGCCTGCGACAGCACTGTCAATTCCTGGAACTGGGGCTTTGCGTCACTCATCATGAGCCGCACCTATCCCGGCAGCAACAAAGTGGATGCCCCCTTAATTTTTTTCCAACTCAATTCGCTCGGATATACCCTTATTGACTGGTATGATAACGCCGATGGCTGCCTTACGACCGCAGCCGATATCGACCCGGTATCAAAAAAAACATACGCCGTCTATGACCGCTTCAATCCGACTCGCCAGCAATGGCAGCTTTTTATCAGGCAGGATTTTTTCGGCGATTTCGACTCCACCGGCGAAGCGCTCGGGAAGCAGTACACAGATTCTACCATTCATATTCAGTACCCGGCGGTGGCTTCATATAACGGAGAACTGATTGTTGTCGGGGCGGTGCATCAGGGCGCGGCTCCGGTCGATACCGATATCGTCTGCTGGCACACCGGCGACGGCGATATCAGCAACCTTACCAACAGTGTTGTCATTGCCGGAACAACGGCGGCCGAGAATTACCCGCGCCTATCTCATATCTCCGGCAGGCAGTTTGTCGTAACTTTCAGTCGGAATGACTCGCTCTTCGCTTCTTTTACCTGTAACGGCGGCGCAGACTGGAGTTCACCGGTCAATATCAGCGGCAGCGACAATATCGCCGCCGAATATAGGTTATCTGATATCGCCAACGGAGGAACCAGGACCGGCTGGGAGTACCAGTCCGGTGGGAATATGTCCCTTCATTTTGGGATTCTCACTGCCGTCGATGGAGACGGCGATGGCATTATCGACCCCTGCGACAACTGCCCGGCTTTGGCCAATGCCGGCCAGGCCGACTCTGACGGTGACGGTTCTGGCGATGCCTGCGACCCCTGCCCCTCGGACCCTGACAACGATATCGATGGTGACGGTTACTGCGCCAATCTTGACAACTGCCCCCTCATCGCCAATCCAACCCAGCAGGATGATGACAGCGACCAGCATGGCAATGCCTGCGACAATTGTCCCGCAATTCCCAATGCCAACCAGTATGACAACGACCTTGATGGAATGGGGGACGCCTGTGATGCTGATGATGACAATGACGGCGTTCCCGATATCAGCGATAACTGTCCGACTATCGCCAATCCGGGGCAGGCCGATGCCGATTCGGACGGCATTGGCGACGCCTGCGAGTATCTCTGCGGAGATGTCAACATGAGCGGGGCGATTAACATACTCGATGCGACCTATGTCATAACTTACCTTTATAAAGGGGGACCGCCTCCGTCGCCATCGCTTGATGCCGGCGATGTCAACAACTCGGGTGCGATAAATGTGCTTGATGTCACTTATCTGATTACTTTCCTCTACAAAGGAGGTCCCGCCCCCAATTGCGGATAATTACCCTCGCAAATATTGCTTTCGCTCTGGGAACCTGAGAATTCCCGAGCGAAAACCGTAAGATTCATATATTCTTGCCGAAAACGATATAAGTAAAAATAGTAAAGGATGATTATGCCCAAGATTCTATTCAACACCATTATTTTACTCTGTTTAAGTTCGGTCGTAATGGCGCTGAACGCCCCCCACGATTATTTGAAGGAACCGCTGCAGGCTCCGTTTCAGGCGATTGCAGCAATCGAATCAGGGAGGGCTCTTCGGGTCGGGCTAAACCAGGCGGCCTTTGACAATCTCGCCTCAGGGGAAGCGTACAAACGGCTGGAGATTCCCCTTTCTCCCGTGGAAACGGTCAATCTTCAGATGGAAAGGTTCTCGGTCACCAGTGATGATACCCGGTACTATCTCGGTCGCGCCGGCGGCAGCCTGGAGATTTCCGGTCCTCAGATAATAGCGTTTCGCGGCAAAATTGAAGGAGAAGTAAACTCGCACGCCTTTATCGCATTCGGCAATCTCGGTACAGTCTCAGGCTATCTGGTTAAAGATGGTCAGACATACTTTATAGCGCAGTCGCGCCAGGAGGCGGTGAAAGGGTGGGAAAGTGAAATCATCATACATAATTTCCCCGCCGGCATTGAACTTCCCGATGGGGTTAACTTCTGCGGAGTCGAGATACCGTCAGCGCTGAGACAGACAGATTTCCGTGATGTCCGGGCGCTCAGCCCTCTGGGGCCCCGTCTTCTTAAAATCGCCGCCGAAGCCGACCAATCATTCTTCAATATGTTCGGAAATATCGGACTTGCCCAGAGTTACATTTTGACGCTCATGGCTACCGTCAGCGATATCTACGAGCGTGATATCAACACCAGGCTGCTGGTGCAGTTTCTTCGTGTCTGGGATGCCGGCGGCGAGCCGTTCAGCGCTGACGAACTTAGCTCGCTGGGCCTTTACTGGAACACCATTGAGGATCCTTCTCCCTATAATATTGTGCACCTGTTCAGCGGACGGCGCGACCTGCCGTACGGCGGGGTCGCCTATGTCGGCAACACCTGCTCCGGTTATGCCTCCTACAGCATCACCGGATTCTTGAATGGCAGTTTTCCGCATCCTTTCGGCGCCCCCAGCAACGCTAACTGGGATGTAATCGTCGTCGCCCACGAAATGGGACATAATTGCGGGACATACCATACTCACGACGGTTATACGCCTACCATAGACGACTGCGGCAACGGCACTCCTTCGCGCGGGACGATTATGAGTTATTGCCACATCCATGCCGGCTACACCGCCAATATCGACCTGCATATGCATCGTTTGGTGGAAGAGGTCATTGAAGATGATCTAAATAACGGCGGCTGTTTTTCGCGCGATTGCAACGGCAATAATATTCCCGACCTGCAGGATATCAGCGGGGGGACAAGCGCGGACCTCAATGGCAATAATGTCCCGGATGAGTGCGAAGACTGCAACAACAACGGTATTCTTGACCCGCAGGATATTATAAACGGCGCTCCTGATATGAACGGCAACGGCATCCCCGATGCCTGCGAGCCCGATTGCAATGCCAATTTCCGACCGGATGATTTTGATATCCGCTACGGGATGTCGGATGATTTTGACGGCAATAATGTTCCGGATGAATGCGACCCGGATTGTAACGGGAATTTCATTACCGATTTCATAGAAATATCGAGCGGCTTTGCTGAAGATTATGACCGTAATAATATACCTGACGATTGCCAGGATTGTAACGGCAATGCTATAAGTGACTGGAAAGACCTGAACCGTCAGGGAAATCTCTTTGTCGCCAATCAGGGGGACTTAATCAAAGAGTACCATCAGGCAAGCGGCTACCCGATTACTTATTATGGCAGCATTGTCGATGGTTCTCGCGATGTCAAAGCCGGTCCCGACGGGAGAATGTACATTGCCAACTATATCGCCAACAATATTGCCGTCATTGACCCGGCGACCGGATTTCATTCGGTTTTTGTCGCCGCCGGTCTGGGAGGACTGAATGGTCCCTCGGCTCTGGAGTTCGATGCCGGCGGGGACCTTCTTGTCGCCAGTAGCGGAACCAACAGCATAATCAAGTATGATGGTTCAACCGGCTCGCTGGTCGGAACTTTTGTTGCGGCCGGCTCAGGCGGTTTAAGCCAGCCGCGCGGTCTGGCTATCGCTCCTAACGGTAATCTCTTTGTCTCCAGCACCGGTAACAATTCTGTCATCGAATATGATGGTACTACCGGGGCTTATGTAAGAGTGGTTGCATCGGGCGCGCCTCTTTCGACTCCAATCGGTCTTGCTTTCAAAGCCGATGGCAATCTCCTGGTTGTCAGCAACGGCACCTATCATGTTCTGGAGTACAATGCCGTTTCCGGGGCGTTCATTGGAGTTTTCGAAGACCCCAACCAAAACCCGTCGGCTCCCTGGGGGATAAGAATTAATTCTCGCGGTCATGTTTTCGTATCGGAAAACACTCATCCCAGTATGACCCCGCGGGTACTGGAATATTTTCCGAATGGAAGATTCTATCGCCGTTATGTCCGGGGAGAAAATAGCGGTCTGGTAACTCCCTGCGGATTTGATTTTGTGCCGCGAAGTCCGCTCGACCGCAATCTGAACGGCCAGCTGGACCAGTGCGACATTGCTCTTGGTATTTCACAGGATATGAACTCCGATGGCGTCCCGGATGAAGCGCAGGGTCCAGACAGCGATGGGGATGGCACTCCCGACGGTATGGATAATTGCCCCTCGGTCGCCAATCCGGACCAGTACGATACAGACAGCGACGGGCTTGGCAATGTCTGCGACAACTGCGATTTTGTGGTCAATCCCGGGCAGAGCGACGGCGATGGTGACGGATTGGGGGACGTTTGCGACAACTGTCCGCTGCTTGCCAATCCGGTACAAACCGATAATGACGCCGATATTGTCGGCGACGCCTGCGACAACTGCCCTGCTGATTTCAATCCCGACCAGGCCGACAGCGACCAGGACGGGGTCGGCGATGCCTGTGATAATCTGGTGGTTTGCGGCGACGTAAACGGGAACGGCGCTGTCAATATTCTGGATGTCACCTATCTGATAAGTTTTCTCTATAAGAGCGGTCCTGCGCCGGTGCCGACCATTGACAATGGCGATGTCAATAATAGCGGCGCTGTCAATATCCTGGACGCTACTTACCTGATAAGTTACTTGTATAAGAGCGGTCCGCCGCCGAACTGTTGAGACCGTTAATCGGTCTTTCGAACAACCACCAATAATAACAAAGGCAGGAAATCACTTTCCTGCCTTTCTTTATTCTGGGATGATATGGTCTTAAATGAAAAGCGGCGCTAAAACCAGAGTTATGGTGGAGAGGAGCTTAATCAGCACATGCAGCGACGGTCCCGCGGTATCTTTGAAGGGGTCGCCCACCGTGTCGCCGACCACCGCGGCGCCATGAGTTGGATTCTTTGCTTTTTTGCCGGAAGAATCAGTTATGTACTTGCCGCCATGCGCGCCTGATTCAATGAATTTCTTGGCGTTGTCCCAGGCGCCGCCGCCGTTATTCAGAAAGAGGGCGGTCAAAATGCCGACAATCGTTCCGACCATCAAGAGTCCCGCAACCGCCTCAGCCGAAATCAATTTATTCGATTCTGTAATAAACGCCCGGAATGCCAGTCCCACTCCGACCGGCGTCAGCACCACCAATAGACCGGGAGCAACCATCTTCCGCAGAGCCGATTTAGTAACAATATCAACACAGGAGCCGTAGTCCGGCTTGAAGTCCGCCGGGAATTGAATTATATCATTCACGCGGGGCAGTTTGGCATATTGACGTCGCACTTCTTCAATAATCGCCTGTGCCGCTTTTCCCACCGCCTTTATTGCCATGGCGGAGAAGAGAAACACCAGAGCGGCGCCGAAAAAGCCGCCGACAAAGACAACGGGATTGGCGAGATTCACCGATTCCATCCTCACCCCGGCATACTGCGCTACTTCATCCATATATGCCTGGAAGAGAAGGAACGCCGCCAACGCCGCCGAGCCGACGGCATACCCTTTGGTCAAAGCCTTGGTCGTATTTCCAACGGCGTCAAGACGGTCGGTCTTCTTGCGGACATCTTCCGGCTGCTGGCTCATTTCGACAATGCCGCCAGCGTTATCGGTAATCGGTCCGAAAGTGTCCATCGCCAGGATATACGCCGCAGTCGCCAGCATTCCCATCGTTGCCACGGCGGTCCCAAAGAGCCCGGCGTGCGGCAAACCACTTGAATCGCCGAGATAATATGAGCCGAGAAGGGCCGCTCCCATGACCAATGTTGGCATCCAGACACACTCAAAGGCGACACCGACACCGGCGATGATATTGGTCGCAGGCCCGGTCTTGGAGGCGTCGGCAATCCGCTTCACCGGTTCATATCGATATTCAGTATAGTACTGGGTGATATAGACAAACGCCACCGAGGTCAGCACTCCCAGAATGCCGCAGAGGAAGAAGTGCCACCAGGCATTAGGCGCATTAGGTGAATCCAGCAGCCAGTACGATGCCAGACCGAACGCAATCATCGCCAGCACCACGGCGACATAGTAGCCGCGGTTCAGCGCCTGCATCGGGTCCATCTTTTCTTCTTTATCCATTTTGACACTCATGATGCCGATGATGGAAGCGATGATTCCAAAAGCGCGGGCGATCAGGGGGAACATCATCACACCGATAACTCCCGCGGAGAAAGCAAGACCCATTTTTTCAGAAGCGGCCGCCAGGGAAGCGCCCAAAATCATGGCGCCGATATTTTCGGCGGCGGTCGATTCAAAAAGGTCCGCGCCACGACCAGCGCAGTCGCCGACGTTGTCTCCTACCAGGTCGGCAATCACGGCCGGATTGCGCGGGTCATCTTCAGGAATCCCGGCTTCAACTTTACCTACCAGGTCAGCGCCGACATCGGCTGCCTTGGTATATATACCACCACCTAACTGGGCAAAGAGAGCCACGAAGGATGCGCCAAAGCCGTAACCGACTATCAGAAGCGGAATCTTGGTTGGCTCCACCTGGGAGAAGCCGCTTACGAGAGCGTAGAGTCCCCCGACACCGAGAAGACTCATCGCCACCACCAGCAATCCCGAAACCGCCCCGCCGCGCATGGCTATTCTGAGCGCATCATTCAGACTGCTCAGAGCCGCTGTCGCCGTCCGAATATTGCTTCGAATGGACACCCACATCCCGACATATCCGGCAAACACCGAGCAGAGCGCTCCAAAAATGAAAGAGAGAGTTATCCAGAGAGCCAGTTCCAGAGAACTGCCGACCGGGTCGAAGTCGTGGTGGCTTCGGATAAAACCGTATCCGATAAATAGTATAATGGCGAAAAGCACCGCCAGAAGAATAATAGTCCGGTTCTGTCGACGCAGAAATGCTTCCGCGCCTTCCTTAATCGCATTGGAAATCGCCTGCATTGCCTGACTGCCGGTATCTCTCTTCAGAACCCAGCGGGCAAGGTACCATGCCCAGACAAGGCCAAAGGCGCTGATGATTAGAATGATTCCCAGAAGGAGACTTTCTGACATACAGAATTCCTTTCAAAAATGATATAAGAGTGTCTTTCTGCTTTTAAATCAATCCGGGTTCAGTACCAAATCCCGGAAGGCTTTGTGACCGGGCAAAGCGGCTTGGAATTTAATGGAGATTCTCCGTGATGTCAATGCCTTTATGAAATTGAAGTCTGTTTCTGTGCAAGACAACTATGCTACTCTGTATCAACCGGTTCCACTCTCGTAACGAATTGTAAATCAATCACATAGACCGCACATGGTTATCCTTTCCGGCAATTGCCCTAATTGATAAATCAATATGGAATTTGACTGAATTCATGGAGAAAAATAAACCAAAAAAAAGCCCGCCGCAGGCGGGCTTTTTCTAAAGCAATCCAGTCTATAATTTCACCAGAAGCGGCGCCAGCACCAGCGATACCATCGCCATCAACTTGATAAGGATATTCATCGAAGGTCCCGAGGTATCTTTGAAAGGGTCGCCCACGGTGTCACCAACGACCGCTGCCTTGTGGGCAGGTGAACCTTTTCCACCATGCAGACCCGATTCAATCAGTTTCTTGGCATTGTCCCAGGCGCCGCCGGCATTCGCCATCAGTAGAGCGAGAAGCACGCCCGAAAGGGTCGCGCCGGCGAGGAATCCGCCGAGCGCTTCCGTGCCGAGCAGAAGTCCCATAATCAGGGGGCTGACCACCGCCAGAAGTCCCGGAGCAATCATCTCCCGAAGCGCCCCGCGAGTGGCAATATCGACGCATCGGGCAGAATCGGCTTTGGCTTTTCCTTCCATCAAGCCCTTAATCTCTTTGAACTGACGGCGGACTTCCGAAACCATCTTGAACGCCGCTTTTCCGACCGCGGTCATCGTGAGGGCGGCAATCATAAAGGGCATGATGCCGCCTATGAAGAAGCCGATAACCACTTCGACATTGAGAAGGCTGATACTGGTTAACCCCACCGCGGTGCTGTAAGCGGAAAACAGCGCCAGTGCGGTTAACGCCGCCGAACCGATGGCGAATCCTTTTCCAATAGCGGCAGTGGTGTTGCCGAGAGAGTCGAGACGGTCCGTTATCTTCCTGATATCATGTCCCAGCCCGGCCATTTCGGTGATACCGCCGGCATTGTCGGCAATAGGACCATAGGCGTCAACCGACATCGTTACGCCAATAGTGGCAAGCATGCCGACAGCGGAAATGCCGATACCGTAAAGCCCATCAAGCTTGAACCCGACAAAAATTGCCGCGGCGATGGCAATAACCGGCAACGCCACTGACTCCATTCCGACCGCCAAACCCTGAATGATGTTGGTCGCAGCGCCGGTTTCGGAAGCGTTGGCGATTCTATGAATCGGCTTGGATGAGGTATAATACTCAGTAAATAACCCGATAATAATGCCGGCGAGATTTCCGGCAAAAATCGCCCAGAATATTTTCTGATTGAGTCCCAGAATATCGATAATGAAATATGAGGCGACAAAAAGGATAACGGAGCCTACATATGTTACCACCCTCAGCACCGCCGCCGGGTTTTTCATTCCGGCGAATATCTTTACGGAAAGGACCCCAAGCATTGATGCCACAATACCGGCCATAGCAATCGCCACCGGCAGCATGATTCGTCCCATCTGCTCCTGGGCGCTCAAACCTATCGTGGCGGCGGCAATGGCAATTGATGCCACCACCGAACCGACATACGATTCAAAGAGGTCGGCGCCCATTCCGGCAACATCACCGACATTGTCGCCGACATTATCGGCAATCACGGCCGGATTGCGCGGGTCATCCTCCGGAATACCAGCTTCAACTTTTCCGACCAGGTCAGCGCCGACATCAGCCGATTTGGTATAGATACCGCCTCCGACACGGGCAAACAGGGCGATTGATGACGCCCCCATGCCGAAACCGGAGAGTATCGAAGCCTGCTCCGTTGGAGACATTGTGGAGCGGGTCAGAATGTAAAAGAAGATGCCGAGACCCAGAAGACCAAGAGCAGCCACCGCCATCCCCATAACGGCGCCACCGGTGAAAGCGATCGAAAGGGCAGAAGCCTGCCCGCCGGTCTTGGCCGCCGCGGCGGTTCTAACGTTGGCTTTGGTCGCCGCCTTCATACCGAAAAATCCGGCAATCATTGAGCAGCAGGCGCCGGATATAAACGCCACCCCCGTCCAGATATTTATGAATATGGAAAGAAGGGCGAAAACCAAAACTATGAAGATGGCGAGAATCGAATATTCCCGCTTCAGAAATACCATTGCCCCCTTGGCAATAGTGTCCGAAATCTCTTGCATCAATTCGTTGCCGGCCGGCTGTCTCTTTATATTGAGATAAAGAGCAAAAGCGAAAGCTATCCCGACCGCCCCAAATATGGCAGGGTAAAGACCAAGATCCATCGGGCATGTCCTTTCGGTTAGTATGTTAAAATATCATTAGTTGCAGAATGTAAATATCCCGCCCAGAATGCCGCGGCATTAGCCGACGATACTCAGATAGTGGGCAATCAAACAGCTAAAGTTATTGATAAGCGTCTAATTGTCAACAGATAAATCTCAAAGCATGTGATTTTCTTCACAAGATAAGAGGAGAAAATCGGTTTCCTATAACGCCGACTTGGTTGAAACTTCTTCTGCCGGTAAGAGCTATGAATTCCCGCACTCGCCTGACAGCGAGAAACTCCGGGCAGAGGGGATTATTTAATTATTAAGATAGACGTTAGAATATTCGCGCCGTTACTATGCGCCATCTAACTTAATTAATGGCATGCAAAGAGATTGAAAACTTTGCCTATTCCACCGTCACGCTTTTCGCCAGATTGCGCGGCTGGTCCACATGGCAGCCTCTCATTACTGCCATATGATATGCCAATAGCTGCAGCGGGATTATCGCCAGAAGCGGGCTGAATATCCGCGAGGTATGCGGGATATATATGACATGGTCAACCTTGTCGGCAATCTCCGTATCTCCTTCGCTGGCGATGGCAATTACCTGACCGTTGCGGGCTTTGACTTCGGCAATATTGGAAAGGACCTTGTCATATACCGCATCCTTGAGCGCTATCACCACCACCGGCATTTTCTCGTCAATCAGAGCAATCGGACCATGCTTCATTTCCGCCGCCGGATACCCTTCAGCATGGATATAAGAAACCTCTTTGAGCTTCAGGGCTCCCTCCAGCGCCACCGGAAAGTTGATTCCGCGTCCGAGGTAAAGGAAGTTGTTGGTCTTATCGTAAAGCGTGGCGATCTTTTTGACCTGCGATTCAACGTTTTTGAGAATATGCTCCACCTGTTCGGGGATTCTCTCCAGAGAAGCCATCAAATCCATCCCCTGCTGGACGGAGAGATGGCGCATCCTTCCCAGCAAAATCGTAATCAAGCCCAGCACCATTATCTGGGAGGTAAAAGCCTTAGTTGATGCCACTCCGATTTCGGGACCGGCATGGATATAGACACCGCCGTCGGTTTCACGGGCGATTGATGACCCCACCACGTTGCAGATTCCCAGAACCATCAGCCCTTTCTTCTTGGCTTCCCGCAATGCGGCGAGGGTGTCGGCAGTTTCTCCTGATTGACTGATGACAAAGAGAATGGTCCCTTCTTTCAGTATAGGCGAGCGGTACCGGAATTCCGAGGCATATTCCACCTCCACCGGAATCCGGGCAATCTCTTCTATCATATATTCGCCGATAAGAGCGGCGTGCCAGGAGGTTCCGCAGGCGGCAAAGATAATTCTTTCTACATTCCGCAACTGCTCGTACTGCAGATTCAAACCGTTCAGGCGGGGAATCCCTTCGTCGAAATTGAGCCGCCCCCGGATGGCATTCCGCAGAGTCATCGGCTGCTCATGAATCTCCTTGAGCATGAAATGGTCATAGCCGCTTTTCTCAATCTGGTCCAGGCTCCAGGATATCTCTTCGATATGGGGATTGCGGCGAAGTTTGTCTATGGTGGTTATTTCGTAGTTGTCAGCCGTAATGGTGGCGATTTCCCCTTCATTGAGATAAACCGCCCTCTTGGTATGGGCAAGAATGGCGGAGACATCCGAGGCTATAAAGTTTTCGCAGTCGCCATGGCCTATTACCAGAGGCGACCCTTTGCGCGCCGCGACTATTTTTCGCGGCTCCCCGGCCGCCAACACCGCGATGCCATAGGTTCCTTCCACCTGCGAAAGAGCGGCGCGGACCGCTTCGGTCAAGTCCCCCTCATAATACTCTTCAATAAGATGCACCAGAATCTCAGTGTCGGTCTGGGTGCGGATACGATGCCCCTGTTTCTCCAGAAGGGCTTTCAGGGAGCGGTAATTCTCTATAATGCCGTTATGCACCAGCGCTATTTCGTTCTTGCAGTCAAAGTGCGGGTGGGCATTGACATCGGTCGGCTCGCCGTGGGTCGCCCAGCGGGTATGGGCAATCCCCTGAGACGAATCAAAATGCTGCCCCCGAAGCATCTCTTCCAGACGGTTGATCTTGCCGGCAGATTTCTGGGCTGTCAACCCCATCTTTTCATAAAGCACAATTCCCGCAGAATCATAACCGCGATATTCAAGTCTTTTCAATCCCTCTATCAGAATCGGAAGCGCCTGTTTGCTCCCGACATATCCGACTATGCCGCACATATGGTAAGCCTCATTTAAGGAGGTTCATTATTTCCTTCTGAATAATCTCTGTCAGTTCTTTCGAATCAGTTTCAATTATCAGTCGATATATCGGCTCCGTGTTCGATTTTCTTATCTGAAACCAGCCGCGGGAAAAATCGAATCGTAATCCGTCACGGCGGTCAATTTTCAACCGCTCAAAACTTTTCCTGGCGCTTCTCTCTACTCCGGCGATTTTCTTTTCAAACCCTGATGGAAGCGCCGCTTTTGCCTTTACATTGTGAAACCGCGGCAACTCCGCCACCGTTTCGCCGAGACTCTTGTTCGACTCGGCCAGCAGACTGAGAATTATCGCCGCCCCAACCAGCGCATCCCGCCCGGAATGAAATTCCGGATACATTACTCCGCCATTTCCTTCGCCGCCGATAACTGCCCGATATTTCCGGATACCGGCAATCACATTGGCTTCGCCGACCGGGGTATAATAGGTGCGACAGCCTGCCTCGCTGGCAATATATTCTGTTATACGAGAAGTGGAGAGATTTACAACGACATTTCCTTTCCGTTTTGAAAGGATATGCTTAACGGCAAGGGCTAAGGTCAGTTCCTCGCTAACAGGCAGCCCTTTTTCGTTCACCAGGGCAAGACGGTCGGCATCAGGGTCACAAGCCAATCCCAAGTCTGCCTTATGCTTTCTAACCCAGTTTCCCAGCGTTCGCAAGTTGGCGGGAGTCGGTTCAGGATTATGCACGAAATTGCCATCACCATTGCAGTTAAGCCTGATGACCGATACTCCCAGCGCTTCCAGCAGGTCGGGGAGAGCTTCCGAGCCGGCGCCATTGATGGCGTCAACCACCACCTTGAATCCCCCTCTCCTAATCTTGGTCTTGTTCACGGTTGGCAGCCGGAGAATATGAGCAATATGCCGTGATATCCAGCTCTGGTCCTCGCGAAGATTCCCCAGGTGAAGGTGGTCCTTATACGCCGCCGATTCCTCTGCAAAAATCTTGTTAACTCTTCGCAGAGCGATTTTATCGATAAATTCCCCTTTGCCGTCAAAGAACTTTAGGGCGTTCCATTCACCCGGATTATGGCTGGCGGTAATGCAGATTCCGCCCGAGGCTCTAAGTTTCGGAATAGCAATCTCAACCGTCGGGGTCGGCACTACCCCCAAGTCGATTACACTCAACCCGACCGAGCGCAGGCCGGCAATGACCGCCATCCTGAACAGCTCCCCCGATGGACGGCTGTCGCGACCCAGCACAACTGTCCCTTTCCTCAAATATGTCCCGAAAGCGGCCGCATAGCCTGTTACTAATACCGGGTCAAGGCCCGAGCCTATTACGCCGCGGATACCGGATGTAGAAATCATCAACTTTTTTTGCAATTTATGTCCCTTTGAGAAGTTCAATAGCAATTATACTCAGAATTAACAAAAATAGACGGAAAAAGTAAATAACTTGTTACGAAATAATAGATTTGAGCGTTGACAGAAATTCTCTCACACGGTATCATCATTTCTGAATTCAGACCCTACTTTATGGCAGTACATCAGTTCGGCAATCTTAAATTAAGTTACGAAATCGCCGGGGAGGGGGAATTGGCACTTCTGTTCCTTCATGGTTTGGGGGGCTCGCGTCGCCAATGGATATTCCAGAAGGAATATTTCCGCAATAGGTACCTGGTGGTTCTTCCTGACCTCTTTGAGCATGGCGAGAGCCAGAAGGGGCTGGAGCCGGCGGCGGTTCCGCGACTCAATGCCGAGGCGCTGGATGACCTGATGAGAAATATTGTCAGAAGGCGGTATATTGCAATAGGACACAGTCTCGCCGGTTTGACGCTGGGAGAGATGTTGCGGATTGAAGCGGAGAATCTCACAGGCGCGGTCTTTGTGGACTGCACTTACCAGGGGAGCGAAGAGGTTCTGTCCGCCCGCGAAACATTTGCCCATTCCATGCTGTCACTTGCGGATGAGCCCCTCAAGATAGAAGCGCTGAAATGGTACAGCGACCTCATTGGTTCTTCCTCTGATGAATTTCGGGAGATAATCCTGGCAGACTTTCGGCAGTGCGACTATCGCCATCTGTTTGAAGTGGTGGCATCATGCCGGGAGTTCAACCGTCGTTTCCCTCCGGCTCAGATACCGCTGCCTCCCCAGGGGAGAGTGCTGATAATGGAAGCCG
>JBFMEF010000204.1:0-4060 GCA_040753495.1 Candidatus Zixiibacteriota bacterium | reverse complement strand
CCTGGGTCAATCATTTCAAAGACGCCGAGTATTTTCTGTTTGAGGATGCCCGGCATTTCTTTTTCGTAATCGAGCATCAGAAATTCAATAAGATTCTGGAAAATTTCTTGTCCCGTTTCTCTCGTCAGGAGCGGGAAAAGTAGTCTCAAACGAATGTTGGCGATGAGATTATCCGGCGTTTAGTATCTGGAGCATCTGGCGGTGAATTCGTCCGTTGCTGGCGACTATGTACCTATTGCGAATCTGGAATCTTTTTCCCTGAAAATCGGTAACTTTGCCTCCCGCTTCTTTGACCAGCAGAATGCCGGCGGCGGTATCCCAGGGAGAGAGTTTCAACTCCCAGAAACCATCGAACCGGCCGCAGGCGACATATGCCAGGTCCAGGGCGGCGGAGCCGGCGCGGCGGATTCCCCGGCAGGATTTGGCGAAGCGGGCATAGTTGTCGATATTATCTTCCGAAGAGGTGCCGATATCGTACGGAAACCCGGTCGCCAGAAGCGAGCGGCTCAGTTTTGACTGTGATGTGACCTGAACTTGTTTCCCGTTCAAATAGGCTCCCTTGCCTTCGGCCGCGGAAAAAAGCTCGTCTCGCTCCGGGTCGTAAATAACTCCCAAAACGACCTTGCCCTCATACTCCAGCGCTATAGAGACACAGTAAAAGGGAAAGCGGTGGGCGTAATTCGTGGTGCCGTCAAGCGGGTCAATTATCCAGTTGAATTTCGAACCGGTATCGCGCGATGACACCTCCTCCGCCAGACGGGAGTGCCCGGGGAAGGCTCTTTCGATTGATTTCACTATAAATTTTTCCGATGCCAGGTCAGCGGCGGTGACCAGATTGACTCGTCCCTTAAAAAGGATTTCATTTTTTCCCCGCGATTTCTTGAGGAGAATTTCTCCCGCTTTGCGGGCGGTGGCGACGGCGAATTTCAAATATATCCCGATTTCTTTTCTCGACAGCGTCATCAGATTACCGCCTTCAATTCATCCTGCTTGAACTGCATCTGGTAGAGACGGTAATAGATTCCCTGCTGCTGGAGCAGCTCCCTGTGTTTGCCCATCTCGCGCACTTCGCCGTTGTGCAGAACGATGATTTTATCCGCTTTTTCGATAGTGGATAGACGGTGCGCGATAATAATGGCGGTGCGATTCTCCAGGAGATTATCCAGCGCCTTCTGAATCATCCGCTCCGTGGCGGTATCGACCGAGCTGGTGGCTTCATCAAGCACCAGAATACTGGGGTTGAAAGCAAGCGCCCGGGCGAAGGAAAGCAGCTGTTTCTGTCCGGTGGAAAGGGTGGCGCCCCGTTCCTTGACTTCCGCCTGCAAGCCGCCTTCGCTCTCAATAACGAAATCGTACAGATTAACCTTCTTTAAAGCAGCGATAATATCATCATCGCTGATATTCTTACTGCCCAGCCGGATATTGCCGGCATAGTCTCCCGAGAAAATGAAAACATCCTGCAGAACCAGCGCCATCCTCTTGCGGATATCTTCCGCGCGCATCGCCTTGAGTTCCACTCCATCCAGTCTTATGGCGCCCTTCTGATAATCGTAGAAGCGGAACAGCAGCGATATAAGCGAGGTCTTCCCGGCGCCGGTCGCTCCAACAATGGCGACTTTTTCGCCCGGCTCGACCGTGAATGATACATTGCGCAGAACATGGTCATTGCTATTATAAGCGAACCAGACATTTTCGAACTTGATAGAGCCGCCGCGAGACGGCGCCGCCGATGCCGCTTGCGGCTCCACAATCTCCGGCTGGGTATCAAGCAGTTTGAAAATGCGCTCCGAGGCCGCCATGGAAGACTGCAGGATATTATATTTCTCAGAGAGGTCGCGAATCGGATGGTAGAACCGTTGCACCAGTTGTATAAACGCCACCAGTTCGCCGAAAGTCAGAGCCGCGGCCGCTATCTGAAAACCGCCATAGTAAAGAAGCAGCGCCAGCGAGACGGCGCTGATGATTTCGACGGCCGGGTAGAAAACGGCGTAGTAGTAGATTGACCGCAAATGCGCCCCCCGCAGGTCGGCGTTGATTGCGCTGAACCTGTCGAAGATTTCCTTCTCGCGGGTAAACAGCTGTATTACCGTCATGCCGGACACATGCTCCTGCGTGAAAGCGTTGAGACGGGCAAGACGAGTGCGCACCTCACGGTAAATCTCCCGCACCTTGCGGCGGAATATCGTCGTGGCGATTATCAGAATAGGGAGGACCGCAAATGTCACCAATGCCAGTTTCCAGTTATAATAGAGAAGGGCAATTACGATTCCGATTAATGTCAGGATATCTCCAAAGACCGAGACCAGACCGGATGAAAAGAGTTCGTCGAGGACGGTCACATCGTTGGTTACCCTCGTTACCAGCCGCCCCACCGGGTTCTTGTCAAAGAAGCCGAGATGAAGCCGTTGGAGATGACTGAAAATCTGCATCCGGATGTCATATTGTACCTTCTGGCCAATGTACATGGTGATGTACATCTGAAGATACGAGAGAATGAAAGAGGCAAAGAGAATTCCGGCGGAGAAAAGCGCAATCCGCCCCAGTCCCGCGATATCTTTGGTCATGACATATTTGTCAATACCGATTTGCACCATCACCGGCAGAAGCAGCTGCAGGGCGGAGCCGCCGATAAGAAGTATGACCGATACCGCCAGCGAGAGACGGTAAGGTCGGACGTAAGTCAACAGACGGCGCATCAGGCGCGCGTCATACGCCTTACCCAGAACCTCTTCATCATGATAACTGTTGGTGGACATAATTACATCTTCTTCAATTCTTCTTCAATCAACTGCATACGGAACAGCCGGGCATAATGATCATCCTGCGCGAGCAGTTCTTCGTGAGTTCCCCGCTCAACAATAGCGCCGTTTTCCAGATAGACAATCAGGTCGGCGTCTTTAACGGCCGAAATCCGGTGGGATATGATCAATGCCGTCCGTTTGCTGATTTCTCCCTGCAGACGAAGATTTATCTGATGTTCTGTCTCGGTATCAACGGCGCTGGTGGCGTCATCCAGGATAATAATTTTCGGGTCGATAACCAGCGCCCGGGCGAGGGCAACCCGCTGCTTCTGTCCGCCGGAAAGGGTAATGCCGCGCTCTCCCAACATCGTCTCGAATTTGCCGGGAAAACTTTCGATATCTTTCTCGATAACGGCGGCGCGGGCGGCGTTGCGCACGACTTCGGGGCTGCCATCGGAACTCCCGAATAGAATATTGCGGGCAATGGTGTCGGAAAACAGAAACGGTTCCTGGGGAACGAATCCTATTTGCGAGCGAAGCGCCTCAAGATTCCAGTCGTTAATATCTATATTATCGATGAACAGCTGCCCCCGCTCTACCGGGAAGAGACGTCCCAAAAGCGAAACCAGGGTGGTTTTGCCGGAGGCGGTTGGCCCCACAATTCCCAGAGTCATTCCCGGCTCCACTTTAAGGTTGATATTCTTGAGGGTCAATTCGCCGTTGTAAGAGAAGCGGAGATTTTTAAACTCGATGCTTCCTTTGAGCTTGCTGCCGGCATCGGATTCCGGCGACGAAACCACTGCCGGAGCGGTATTGAGAATCTTATTGATCCGAGCCAGTGATGCCGTGCCCCGTTGATAGAGCGATATTACCCAGCCCAGGGCAATCATGGGCCAGATTAGCATTGAAAGGTATGTGAAAAAGGCAACTAACGTTCCCAGGCTGAGTTGCTCATCGATAACGGAGCGTCCCCCAAAATAAAGAACGATGATATTGACGGTGCCGGCCAGAGTGAAGAGCAACGGATAGAACATGCTGAAAATCTTAATCATATCAAGATTGAGGGCGATATATTTTCGGTTATGAGCGGAGAAGTCGGCAATTTCCGCCTCTTCCTGATTGTATGCCCGAATCACCCGAACCCCCGAGAGGTTTTCCTGCGCTTTCGAAGTCAGCACCGCGAAGTAATCCTGAATTTTCAGGTATTGCCGATGCACCACTCCTCCCAGTTTGTTGGCGACGAAAGAAAGTACAGGGAGAGGCAAAAGGGAATAGAGAGTCAGAACCGGCGACAGATAAAACATGAAGGAGACAGCAAT
>JBFMEF010000203.1 GCA_040753495.1 Candidatus Zixiibacteriota bacterium | reverse complement strand
CGACTGGGGCGCCGCAGTCGCCATGCCCTACCGGCAGACAGTTGTCATCAAATCTCCCGCCCGTTTCCCGGTCGGAAAATCGCTGCGGGAACTGCTGCAGCATGAGTACACTCATCTCGCTTTATCCGAGCGCCTCGGTTTTGGCCGCGCCCCCCGCTGGCTCGATGAGGGGCTGGCGATGTTTCTCTCCTCCGAATGGGGATGGGAAGATAATATCAGCATGACTCGCGCCGTTCTTTTTAACAACCTGATTCCGCTTGACGAAATCGAAAAGATGAATCTCTTCCCGGAAGGGAAGGCGCATACCGCTTACGCCCAGTCATATCTGGCGGTAAAATATTTCCTCGACAATTATGGCATCAAGGCTTTCAATATATTTCTTGATTCGCTGAGCCGACGTCACTCCGTCGATTCGGCGCTCTTTGCCGCCATCGGCGCCACCTATGAAGGATATGAAACGGAATTCTTTGATTACCTTAGAAAGCGATACACATTCATGAGTCTTTTTATCGATACTCTCTATATCTGGATCATCCTTGCCGCCGTTGTCGTTATCGGATTCATCCTCAACTTCCTGAAAAAGCGCCGCTATTACCGTCGCTGGGAGGAAGAGGACCGCCTGCAATCGCGCGATTTCGACTACGGCGATCCCACTAAACCGGAAGCGACCGACGATGACGAAAATAAGCCATGGGCTTGAATACGCCGCCATCTACACGCTGACCCGGCTGGTGCAGATTATGCCGGGGCGTCTCGCCGACTGGCTCGCGATTGCGCTCGGTAATCTGGCATATCTATTGATGACAACACGGCGCGAGGTCGCCCTTAATAATCTTCGGCGCGCTTTCGGCAATGAAAAAGGGGAGAGGGAGCTGGCGCAAATAACCCGAAAGGTGTTTATAAATATTGCCCGCACTCTGGTCGAATTTGCCCGTCAGCCGGTTCTGAAAAAAGAGAAAATTCTCGAAATGATTGATGCCGAAGGCGCCGAATTTTTGGGGCAGGTCAAAAGTGAGGGGAAAGGAGCGATGCTGGTCGCCGGGCATTTTGGCAACTGGGAACTTTTCGGCGGATGGGCTGCGGCGCTCGGATATCCGGTCGATTTCCTCGTCGGGCAACAGCATAACAGGAAAGTTGATGAACTTATGAACTCTCTTCGCCGCGCTCTGGGGGTCGGCATCATTCCGATAGGAGTCTCCAGCCGCCATGTTATCAAATCGCTCCGCGCTAACCGAATGGTTGCCGTGGTCAACGACCAGCACTCCGCCACCGGCGCGGTTGTTGTCAATTTTCTCGGACGTCCGGCGGCATCACACAAAGGTCCCGCCGCCTTCGCGGTCAAAATGGACTGCCCGATAATTACCGGCGCGCTGCTCCGGGTGCGATACGGCCGACATCATGCTATAGTACTGCCGCCGATATATCCGCCTAAAACCGGCGATGAAGAGAAAGATATTCTGCTTATGACCCAGCAGTTCACCGATAGTCTCGAGAGATTCATCCGGCAATATCCGGAACAATGGATGTGGACTCATCGGCGCTGGAAACTGGATTGATATGCCAAATCGCCATGAAAGTATGAATACGGTCATTATCCGGGCTCCCAATCATCTCGGTGATTGCCTGATGGCTCTTCCGGCGCTTCGCTCTCTAATCCGTTCCGGCGCAGAGCACAAAATATATCTTTTGGCGCCTCACTGGAGCCGCCCTCTCTTCGATGGTTTGCCGCTTGCGGAATTCATTCCCCTCTCCGGCGAGCATCTCCATGGCTGGAAAGGTATCCTTCGCCAGTCACAACTTCTGCGCAAATACCGCCTGACTCACGGCATTATTCTGCCGCCATCGTTCTCCTCGGCTCTCGCTTTTTTCCTCGGCAAGGTTAAAAACCGCCACGGCTTCCGCACCGACAGGCGGGGATTTCTCTTAAATGACGGCATCAATCTCCCTACTGGAAAGGTTTTCCATCGCGCCGCTCTTTATCAATCTCTGGTAAATCATTTTGCGAGCCAGGAACTGCCGCCGGCGCCGGCGAAACTTGACATAAGCATTGGCAGTCAGAAAAAAGCGGAGCGACTTCTGGCGCCATCCGCGCGGGGTTCCCGCCTGGTCGCTATCGCGCCGCAGGCGGTAGCGACGTCACGCCGCTGGGGCGCCGACAACTATCGCAAACTGGCATTGAGGCTAATCTCAGAATGCGATTGCAAAGTCGTTCTTTTAGGTGCGGCCGCCGAATTCGAAGCCGGTGAAATAGTCGCAGCCGGTGACAGCAAAATTATAAATCTCTGCGGCAAAACCGATATCGGCTCCGCCGCCGCTGTTTTGTACCGCTGTCGTCTCTTCATCGGCAATGACTCCGGACTGGCGCATCTCGCCGCCGCCGTCGATATCCCCCTGGTGGTCCTCTCCGGAGCGGATAATCCGGAGGAAACTTCTCCAATTTCAGACAAGAAGACTGTCATTATCAGAGACAATCTGCCCTGCATCTGCTGCGTAAAGAACCGCTGTCCCTTAAGTGACGATGCCTTTATGCGTTGCATGAAAGATATTAGCGTTGATGACGTCTTCACCGCCGCCAAATCGCGGGGATTCTGCTCTTGAAAATAGTAATCAAATCTGCTACGGCACGGCCGAACACAGTATGCCACAAATTTATTTTGCATTCAATAATGCAAAAATTGCTCCATTTTTCGTAAATATCCGTTGACAAATTCTGTCTTAGCCTTTTAATTGATAAATAGATATTCAGCCGGAGTGACCATCTCGACAAACCAATAAATCTTACCTTCTGGTGCGAAATTTCGGTCAATCCGAATAGTCTAAATGAGACATTCCGGTCAATGTTAACTTGTCATCGCCGTTAAGCTATTTGGCGGCTTTGATGCCGCCGCAGGCCCT
>JBFMEF010000202.1 GCA_040753495.1 Candidatus Zixiibacteriota bacterium | reverse complement strand
TATATACTCCCTGGTCGGTCTCCAGGTCAGCCCCACCCCGAGACCGCCTGTCAATAACTATTCCCAAAAAATCAATCTTAGATAGATATATCGGCAATACCAGAGAATATTACAGCCCCTGATATAAAATCAAGAGAAAATCTTTCTCGCGGGCAAAAGAGAATTACAGAATATACCGGCTGAGATCTTCATCGCCGATAATATCGGCAAGTTTCTTAGTCACCATCTCCGGTGTAATCCGGATGCCCTTTTTGCCGTCCGAACAATCAAACATTATATCTTCGAGAAGATTGGACATGATGGTGTGCAGCCGCCGCGCTCCGATATTTTCGGTATTAGTATTCACCTGTTCAGCAATCTCGGCAATTCGCTGCAGCGCCGAATCGGCGAAAGTCAACTTTACCCCTTCCGACGCCATCAGGGCGGAGTACTGTTTCACCAGCGCGTTTTTCGGCTCCGAAAGTATCCGGACAAAATCCGCGGCGTTCAGCGATTCCAGTTCCACCCGAATCGGAAATCTTCCCTGAAGTTCCGGAATCAGGTCGGACGGCTTGGAGGAATGAAAGGCTCCGGCGGCTATGAAAAGTATATGTTCGGTCGTCACCATACCGTATTTGGTCATCACCGCCGAACCTTCCACGATGGGAAGAATATCCCGCTGAACCCCTTCGCGGGAGACATCGGGACCGACCTTATTCTTGTCTCCAACTATCTTGTCGATTTCGTCGATAAAGATAATTCCCGATTCCTGCGCCCGCTCCAGAGCAATCGATATAACTTCATCCATATTGACCAGCCTGGAGAGTTCTTCGGAGAAAAGGAATTTCCGCGCCTCGGCAATGGTCATCTTTCGTTTCTTGGTCTTCTTCGGCATCAGCCCGGAAAACATCTCCTGAAAATTAATCCCCAACTCTTCCATACCCATCGGGGAGAAGATTTCGACGACCGGAAAGCGGTCAGCGGGGGCTTCCAGTTCCACCATCCGCTCTTCCAATTTTCCGGAATGAAGTTTTTCCCGCAATTTGTCGCGGGTGCCGTCGACTTTGGCATCCTCGCCGATTTCAATCTGCGGCTGTTTGACGCGCGGCGCGGGAGGCAGAAGCAAATCAAGGATTCGCTCATCCACCAGCTGACGCGCTTTCTCCTCCACCAGTTCCGATTTCTCCTGCTTTAGCATATTGACCGAAAGGTCCACCAGGTCACGCACCATCGATTCCACATCCCGTCCGACATAGCCGACCTCGGTGAATTTCGAGGCTTCCACTTTCAGAAACGGGGCATTCGACATCTCTGCCAGTCGTCGCGCGATTTCGGTTTTACCGACTCCGGTAGGACCTATCATGAGAATATTGTTGGGGAGAATTTCCCGTCTGATTTCCGGCGCGGCCGCCTGACGTCGCCAGCGATTGCGCAGCGCAATCGCCACCGCCTTCTTGGCTTTATCCTGACCGATGATATATTTATCCAGGTGTTCGACAATTTCTCTGGGGGTCTTGTATGATTTATTCAGCATTTTATGCTTTCCACGGTAATATTGTCATTGGTGTAAACGCAAATATCGGCGGCGATTCTGAGGGCTTTTCTGACTATCTCTTCAGCCGACAGCGACGGGTTAGTCGAAAGTAGGGCACGGGCGGCAGCCAGAGCGTATGGTCCTCCGGAGCCGATAGCCAGAATGCGGTCATCCGGCTCCACCACCTCTCCCGAGCCGGCAATCAACAGGGAATGCTTGTTGTCGGCTACCGCCAGGAGCGCTTCCAGTTTCTGAAGATACTTATCGGTCCGCCAATCCTTTGCCAGTTCCACGGCGGCGCGCGGAAGATTCCCGGAGTATTCACCAATCTTATTTTCGAAGCGCTCAAATAGCGCCAGGGCATCGGCCGCCGCTCCGGCGAAACCGGCAAGAATCTTATCATCATGAAGTTTCCGCACTTTGACCGCTTTCGATTTCATAATGGTGTCGTTAAAACTGACCTGCCCGTCTCCCCCCATGGCGACCGCGCCTTTATACCGAAGACCCAATATGGTTGTAGCGTGAATTAACATTTTTTCCCTTTCCTCAGGCTCGCGGATGAGCCCGCTTGTAAACCGCCTTCAGCTGCTCGGTCGTAACATGGGTATATTTCTGTGTCGTCGCCAGCGAGCAGTGACCCAAAATCTCCTTTATAGCCAGAATGTCGGCGCCGTTTTCCAGCATATGGGTGGCGAAACTGTGGCGGAGCATATGCGGCGTGACCCGCTTGCCAAGGCGGGCGCAGTATTTCTGCACGATACGGTCCACCGAGCGAACCGACAGAGGACTGCCGGAATGATTGAGGAAGAGAAATCCCCGGTCCCGTTTGAACCGCTCCGCGAATTGCGCCCGGACGGGCAGATACCGCTCCAGTTCTCTTCCCAGCGCCGCCCCAAAGGGAACAAAACGCTGCTTATTCCCTTTTCCAATCACATTTAACGTATTTTTATTTCTATCCAGGTCGGTGAGGCGCAGTGACGCCAATTCCGTCCGTCTGATTCCCGAAAGATAAAAAAGCGCCACCATCAGATAATCGCGCCAGCCGAAAAAATTGTCTCGCTCCAGCAGATTGAGCATTTCGTCGGTCTCTCTCTGCGATAGAAAATCGGGTATCTTTTCGGAATATTTCAATTTGCTGAGTCGGCAATGATAAATGGCGTACCGTTTGTCTTGCAGAAGAAATCGTTGAAATCCGGAGAGCGCCGAGATAAACCCGGCAAGGGTGCGCACCGATACCGACTCGCTTCGTCTCTGGGAGAGATACTTTCGAAGGAACAGGGCATTGACCGCCGGCTCCGGGGGGACGGTCTGGTACTGCTCTTCAAGAAATTCAACCCAGCGCGCCAGCGACCTTCGGTAAGCCTGAACGGAACCGGCCGCCAGCCCCCGCTTTTCAGTCAGATATTGAATATATTCCGCCAATGCTTTTTTAAGCATGATGACATAATATCGCAATTTGTCGGTCGGGTCAAATAAAATTGGAGAATTCGATATTCGCCGCTAATGGCTTTCCTGCGAAATCTTATGCTTGCAGGCCGGGCAGTACAGATAGACGCCGTCTTTCTTAGAGGCTTTTTGCAATAGATATTTTCCGCCGCAGTTGGGACAATCCTGGTTGACCGGTTTATCCCAGCTGACAAAGTCGCATTTGGGATAATTGGAACAGCCGTAAAAAGTCCGCCGCGTTTTGGTTTTCTTCTCCACGATATCGCCGCCGCAATTCGGCTTGGGGCATTTTATGCCAGTCGGCAGCGGCATAGTTGTCTTGCATTCGGGATAAGCCGAGCAAGCCAAAAATCTTCCAAAACGTCCGCTCTTCACCACCATCGCCGAGCCGCAGTTGGGACATTTGATATCGACCGGCGGAAGTTCCTCCGCGCCGTTGAGCGGCTTGGTCGATTTGCAGTCCGGGTATGCCGAGCAGGCGAGAAACCGGCCATTCCTGCCCCACTTTATCACCATCGGCGAGCCGCACTTATCGCATGACTCATCCGTCACCTCGGTCAGCGACTCCTTGATCTCCTGATGTTTCTTGGTAAGTTTCCCCAGGTGCTTTTCAAAGGGACGATAGAACTCCTTGACCACATCGACCCATTTGTCTTCCCCGATTTCCACCTTATCCAGTTCCGTCTCCATATAGGCGGTAAATTTGACATCAAAAATGTCGGGGAAGTTCTCAATCAGAATTTTATTCACTGTCTGCCCCAGTTCGGTTGGATGAAGCCGCTTTTCTTTGGATTCGACATATTTCCGGTCAATCAGAGTTGAAATGATGGAGGCATAGGTTGACGGTCTTCCGATACCTTCTGACTCCAAAGTTTTCACCAGCATTGCTTCGGAAAAGCGCGCCGGCGGTTTGGTGAAATGCTGGCTGGGAGTAACTTCCAGGAGCGTCAGACGGTCCCCCGGTTTCAACTCCGGCAGCGATTCCAGCAAACCATTCTCGCCATTCTGTCCGTTTTCTTTTGCTTCCTGATAAATTTTTAGATAACCGTCAAATTTCAGACTCTGGGCATAAGAATGGAAAAGATACTTTCCCGCCTTGATATCAAGGTCGGCCGTGTCATACAGAGCCGGCGCCATCTGGCAGGCGACAAAACGATTCCAAACCAGTGTATATAGACGGTACTGGTCTTTGGTGAGATATCTTTTGATTTTCTCGGGAGGATGGTCAATGAAAGTGGGCCTGACCGCCTCATGCGCATCCTGGCTTCCCTTTTTGGCGCCATATTTGACGGGACTCTTGGGCAGATAAGCGGCGCCAAAATTTTCTTTTATAAAGCCGCGAGCCATATCGATAGCGCTGTCAGCCAGTCGAGTGGAGTCGGTGCGCATATATGTTATCAGGCCTGTCGGTCCTTCCTCACCCAGGTCAACGCCTTCGTACAACTGCTGCGCCACCGCCATCGTCTTCTTGGTGGAAAATCCCAGCGCTCGCGCCGCCTCCTGCTGCAGGGTACTGGTTATGAAGGGAGGGGATGGTTTGCGAACTTTCTGCGATTTCCGAATGGAATCGACAACAAACTCTCCCTTTCTCAATTCCTGCGCCACCCTTTCGGCCTCTTCGCCGGTCTTAATCTCCGCTTTGGAACCGTCAATCCTGGATAGTTTCGACGGTATCTTGTTGCCGATGGCATCCTGAAGCAGCGCCGCGATCTCCCAGTACTCTTCGGTAACAAAAGCGGCAATCTCCGCTTCCCGTTCGCAGATGATTCGCAGGGCAACCGATTGCACCCTTCCCGCCGAAAGACCGCGCGCTACAGTCTTCCAGAGAAATGGAGAGACTTTGTATCCGACCAGACGGTCCAGCACCCGCCGCGCCTGCTGCGCATCGACCAGGTTCAGGTCGATAGCGCGGGTATGATGGAACGCTTCCAGCACCGCCGACTTGGTGATTTCATTGAAAGTCACGCGCGAGATTTTCTTGACATTCTTCAGCTGCTGCGCTACATGCCAGGCAATCGCCTCCCCTTCCCGGTCCGGGTCGGGCGCGAGATAAATCTTCTCTGACTTCTTGGCGCTTTCCTTCAACTGCTTGATGACCTTCTCTTTTCCCTTGATTACGACATAGTCGATCTTGAAACCGTCATCGGTATCTACCCCCAATTTCGATTTGGGCAGGTCGATTATATGTCCAATCGTCGGCAACACTTCATAATCGCGCCCCAGAAACTTCTTGAGCGTTTTCGATTTTGCCGGCGATTCTACTATGAGAAGGTTCTTTGCCATAAACTTATTTTACTTCGCCCAGACGTCTAAATTTTACTTTGCCCGCGGCCAGATCCTGCAGGGCAAGCGAGGTCACCTTGCGACCGTCAATAGTAACATTCTCCTCCGCCATTCGTTCCAGCTGCGCCAGACGAAGGGCATTGACTTGCCGCGCCCGCTGCGCCGCAATCAGAACTGCTTCGTAACGATTCTTTGTCACTTTGTCCAACTCCTCAAAAGAGGTTTTAACCATAGAGCCTCCTATGACTCAAAAATCAATCGCTTTCTCGAAGTAAACCGCTTATGCGGCGATGGTCGATAAATCTCTGCTG
Source organism: Candidatus Zixiibacteriota bacterium (assembly GCA_040753495.1). NCBI lineage: Bacteria > Pseudomonadati > Candidatus Zixiibacteriota > Candidatus Zixiibacteriota bacterium. Next base: position 23,496 of record JBFMEF010000202.1, on the reverse strand, counting down.
ACAATGGAAGGAATTTATTATCATCTCCACTTCACTTACGGCCGTGTCCAGCTCCCGGTTGATCACCACATAATCAAATTTCCGATAGAGCTTCATTTCGCTCAAGGCTCTCCGGAGACGAATCCTTAAATGCTTATCGTCCTCCGTCCCCCTTTGCTTTAACCGTCGGGCAAGTTCCTGACGGCTGGGGGGGAGTATGAAAATCGAAACCGCCATCGGGTACTCTTTCTTTAACTTAAAGGCTCCCTTGACGTCTACATCCAGTATCATCACTCCGCCGGCGGTCAGGGTTCGCTCCAGCGGTTCCCGAGGTGTGCCATAATAGTACTTATGCACCTGGCACGACTCGGCGAATTCCCCACGCTGACGCCGCGTCACGAATTCAGGATAACTTACAAACAAGTACTCCCGCCCGTTTCGTTCATTGGGACGCCTGGGCCTTGTCGTTACCGATATTGAAAACCGCCACCCTTTCCTTTTGTTCCCGGCCCGCAGTAACCGTCTGCAAATAGAGCTCTTACCGCCTCCCGAGGGAGACGATATTATCACGATTTTGCCGGTCCCCTGTTTCATATCAAAACCGAATTATTAACCCTATTCAATATTTTGCACTTGCTCGCGGACTTTCTCTATCTCTTCTTTCAACTGCAGCACCAGCCCGGGAATAGTCACTCCCGCCGCCTTGGAGCCGATAGTGTTTGCCTCCCGGTTCAGTTCCTGCAATATGAAATTGAGCCTCTTGCCGACCGGTCCGGTCTGCTTCAAATCGAGTTGAAACTGCTTGAGATGGCTGCGGAATCGCACACACTCTTCGGTCACATCAGCCCGTTCCGCAAAATAAGCGACCTCCTCTTCCAGCCGGGCGCCGTCAAGCGTCCGGTTATCCAGCACTTCCGCAATTCTCCGGGACAACTTCTCCCGGTATATCGCCAGATGCTCTTTCGCCCCTTTTTCGATTCCTTCAATGTCGCCAGCCATTTGCGCCATCCGCTTTATGATATCTTTCTTGAGATTCTCCCCCTCTTTTTCCCGCATCGCCACCAGGTCATCCAGCGCCTTGTTGATTGTCTTGCTTACCGAGGGCCAGATTTTCTTTTCTATATTGCTGCTTTTCTCAACCCGGAAAATCTCCGGAAAAGCCAGAATCTCCTCCAGTTCCAGTTCGCCGCCCAGTTTGTATCTTTTTTTGAGATTTTTCAATTCCCGCAATAATTCATCGGCCAGGGAGCGGTTGATGACCAGGCGGTCGATTCCGATACCGTTGTCTTCATAATTCAGAGTCAAATTCACTTTGCCGCGATTCAGTTTTGCCGCAATCAACTCCTTGACGCGCGGCTCCAGAAAGAACAGCTGTTTCGGCATCCGAATCGAATATTCGAGGAAGCGGTTATTCACCGAAGTGACTTCCACCGATAGATTCAATTCTTTACTCTTGTAATCGGCTTTGCCGAATCCGGTCATGGAGCGCATATTTTCTGCCTTGTACAAAAATGTGGCTGTTATAATATCAAGAAAAGATGATTTGTCAACTGCTTATGGCTTTTCTTTGGTTTCGGGCTGTATGTTCCGACCACGGATTAAACTCAGTATAATAGCCCCCGCGGCAAAAAACAAAATGATTAAATAGACCTCACGGTACGCCGCTATAAAAGATGTCAGTTTGTCGGCGCCTGTTTTCAAATGGAGATTCTGATAGTAACCGAAAATGGCAATCGCCAGGCTTACGCCTATCGCCAGACCGAGGCTGCGAATAGTCGCCAGAATTCCAGATGCCGAGCCGAGTTGAGTTTTCTTTGCCGCGCCCATGATGCTCGAGGTATTGGGCGTGCTGAAAAGCCCCATTCCCAGCCCGACAAATAACAAAGCGGTAATGATCTGCGACAAGGTTGAGTGGTCATCAAGACGCCGCACCAGCAGAATTCCGGCAAGCATCAAGAGCACTCCCAGAGTCGAAATTATGCGCGCTTGAACCTTATCCGCCAGATATCCCGCCAGCGGGGCCATAAATAGACCGCAGAGGGGAAGAATCATCAATATCAACCCGACCTCTTCCGGGTCATAATGATGCACCTGCTCCAGATAGAAAGGAAGAAGCACGGTCACCGAAGACAACGACACAAAGACCAGGAACATCGCCGAGCCGGAAAAAGAGAAGACCCGGTTGCGGAAAATCTCCAAGCCAATCAGCCGCGTCTGCGGTTTCCCTTCGAAATAAAAAAACATTCCAAAAGCGAGAACGGAGATAACACTCAGCGCTGCCAGCGCTGATTCCGAGAGAATATGGCGGCTAAACAGCGAAAGCGCCGCCATCAGAATCAACAGCGCCAGCGAAAGGGTCGCCGCCCCCGGAAAACTTATTTTCCGGCCGGGACTGGTTATCGGAAAATCAGATATATACCGTTTCGTAAAATAAATCCCCAGAATCGCAAAAGGGAGATTGACAAAGAAAATCCATCTCCATCCGGCCAGAGCGATAAGAAATCCACCCAATGGCGGACCGAGCATCAGCCCGGTCGAGACCACCATTGCAATCATACTCAGGCCGCGGCCGCGCTCGTGCTCGGGAAAGGTGCGGGTCAGCAATGCCGGACCGACGGCAATCAATAAAGCCGCCCCTATACCCTGAATTCCTCTCATCGCTATCAGGAAATAGATGTTGTATGACAGCCCGCAGAAAAGTGACCCGAGCGCAAAAATCAGAAAACCATAAACATATGAAATCTGATACCCTTTTTTCTCCGCAACCGCCCCGAAAACCATCAGGAAGGATATCACTGCTATCGCATAGGAAAGAATTATCCAGCCGACCAGGTCAACCGATGCCCCCATTTCGTGGCTAATAGTCGGTAAGGAGACATTCACAATCGAGGAATCAAGCGTCCCGAGAAATGTCGCCAGACCCGTGATTAACAATGATTTGTATTTGTAGCGACTCAGGTCTTCCAACGGGGCGGGCACTCAGACTGACAACTTATTGTCCAAAAAAAGGTTGACATCGAGCTTCCATAATATTACTTGCCTGCCGGATAGTCAATCAATTAATTTTGCACAATTCTGAGACAAAAACCGTCACAATGTTGACCGTCAATAATGCCGGGTCCCTATGACCAGAGATATTAAGGATCTGGTAAAAGATTTCATTAGCGGCGACCAGGAGGCTTTTGCCGAACTGGTAAGGAGGTATAAAAGAAAGGTTTATTCTCTCGCCTTCCGGATGCTGGGGAATCATGCCGATGCCGATGAGGTGACGCAAGAAACTTTTGTGCGCCTCTACGAGCAAAGGGAGAATCTCAGGACGGTCGGCTACTTTACCGGATTTCTCTTGCGCATCGCCACCAACTACACCATCGACCTTCTCCGCAAACGAAGCCGGCATCATCTTTCGCTTGACGACGAAACGGAGATGACCCTTCCCCTGCAAATGGAGCTTTCGATGGATGCCGCGGGACCGGACAAAGAAATCGAAGACGATGAACTGGGGGTGATGATTGCGCAGGCAATCGACCGTCTTCCACCCAAGCAGAGAATGACCATTATCCTTCATGATGTGGAGGGATTTGATAAGACCGAAGTCGCCATAGCCATGGGATGTCCCGAGGCGACGGTTCGGTCCAACTTGCATGTCGCCCGGGCCAAGATGCGCAAATGGCTCGGGAAAAAACTGAAATGAGGAAAGAAGATGAAATGCCGTCAGGTTCAGTTCTATCTCACTGACTACCTGTCAGGAAATCTCTCTCTTAATGAAACCAGAGATTTCGAAGAACATCTCCAATCTTGCGCCATCTGTCGCATTACGGTTCAGGAGGAAAGGAATCTGGTTACCGCCACCAGGGGGCTGCCGGTGCCCGACCCGGGAGAATCATACTGGAGCGGTCTGGAACAGGTCATCATGGAAAGGGCGAAAACCGGCGCCGCTGCCGCTGAATATCCTGCCACCGCTCAATTGAGGGAGCGCCGTGGCTTTCCCTGGAGGTTGGCGGTCCCTCTGGCGGCGTCGCTGGCGCTCTTTTTTGTTTCACTGGATGACAGTCAATTCCTGCAACGGTTATCGGGTGCGGAAATTCCCTCTATCGCTGCAAACATGGAAGACAACCGCGGCGCGACAGCCTACGGTCAACCGACCCGGCCCGGGGAATTTATCGAGCATGATTATCAAATCGAGTATACTTTGCTTCTTTCGGCTCCCGGACTTGCCCCCCGGAACCTTCTGATGATTGAAATTATCAACCAGACGGCAAGCGAGGGACCGCTATGAAAGACAGGAAGTTCATCGCAATCATTCAAGCCGCGCTCTGCTGCTTGCTGATTTTTGGGTGCGCCAAAGAAACCAGAGAAGTTCGCCTGGTATATAAATTCAAACCGGGGCAATCAAGAATCTACAGCAATCAGATAAAAAGCGACAGCCGCATCTATGAAGGGAAAAATCTGGTGTCAAGCAGTAATCTCACTTATCGCTCACAACTTACCGAAGAAGTCCTCTCCGCTACCGATAGCAGTACCGCCCGAATTCGGCTGATAGATGTTTCCCGGCAGCCGAATCTGTACAAGAAAGATACTTCTGATGCCGATACCGTGACCCATAAATGGACGCTGGAATATCTGATGAACGCCAACGGAAGAGTTCTGGAGATTTTTCCTCAGAACCCCCACGGTAACGAATGGCTCGACTATTACAAAAATTACTATGAGCAGGCTCTGCCTGTTCTGCCCGACATTCCTGTTACGCCCGGGTACTCCTGGAGCCAGACAGTTAAGCTGATAATCAAGGATGAAGGCTCCACGCAGGTCGAAACGACCTATCGTCTCAAGGCGCTGGCGCGGGAAGCCGGCTATGACTGCGCTATTATCGAATATCAGGGGAATCTGGTTCTTCCCTATCGGAAAACTACTCCCAACGGAACCGAGATTGAGCGACTCGACAAAGCCAGAACCAAAGGGACTATCTATTTCGCCTATAAAGAAGGCGCTATTATTCGGCAGGATGAGGTCTACGAGGTTGAGAGCGCCGGCAACAGGCTAACCGGGGAGGCAACTATTCCTTTCCGGAGTCTGAGCAAGAGAAGCAGCAGTATGGTCTTGACGGAGCGGTCGGACTGATGCCATCCGCCGTTCGGCGCGAAATCGGCGGCGTTGGTTTTCCAGATTTCCTCTTTCCGCAGGTATCTCGAATTTCTTCTTTCAGCCATCGGATGATTTGCTTAGATTCCTGGCATGTTCTCGAGGGTTATAGTAATCGTCCTTGACGCCTGCGGGGTCGGGGAACTTCCCGATGCCGACCGGTATGGCGATAAGGGCGCCTCGACTATCCCCAACGTCGCCCGCAGTCAGGGGGGGCTCAATATGCCCAATTGTCAGAAATTGGGGCTGGGGAATATCGTAGATATTCTGGGAGTGCCGCCGGCTGAGAAGCCGTTGGCATGTTACGGCAAAATGGCGGAGCGCTCGGCTGGGAAAGATTCCACCTCGGGCCACTGGGAAATTGCCGGCATCATTACAGATAAGCCGTTCCCCGTTTACAGCAGCGGATTTCCGCCGGAACTGGTGGCGGAATTCGAGAAGCGCGCCGGAGTCAAGACTATCGGGAATATTCCGGCAAGCGGCACCGAAATTATTGCCCGTCTGGGCGAGCGACATCTTCAGACCGGAGAGATAATTCTTTACACCTCCGCCGACTCCGTCTTCCAACTGGCGGCACATGAGGAGGTTATGTCGCCGGCTCGTCTTTACGAAATCTGCCGCATTGCCCGCGACCTGCTTACCGGCGACCATGCGGTCGGACGAGTCATTGCCCGTCCCTTCACAGGTACCCCGGGAAATTTCAGTCGCACCGCCAATCGGAAAGACTTTTCGCTCCTGCCTCCGCATGAGACTCTGCTTGACTGCCTTTATAAGGAGCAGATTCCCACGGTCGGCATCGGCAAAATCGGCGACCTCTTTGCCCATCAAGGTCTGTCGAATGAAGTCAAGACCGCCAATAACAATGATGTAATGCAGGCTCTGCGGGATGAACTGGAGCAGACCGATAACGGCTTGATCTTTGCCAATCTTGTGGATTTCGATATGCTCTGGGGGCATCGCAACGACGCCGTTTCTTTTGCCCGCGGGCTCGAAGATTTCGACCGGTGGCTCCCGGATTTCATTGACAATTTAGATAATGATGACCTGCTCATAATTACGGCCGACCATGGTTGCGACCCGACCCTGACCGGCTCCACCGACCATACCCGCGAATATGTCCCGCTTCTGGTCTTCTCGCCGGTTATGAAAACCGTCTGCAACCTTGGTACGCGAGAATCATTTTCCGATATCGCCGCGACGGTCGCCGCGAATTTTCGTCTCGGCAACCGCTTTCCCGGAAAAAGTTTTCTCAAAGATATTGTGCAATCAACTCTCTGAGCATATAATTCAGATATATTAAATCTGGAAGGCTGTATGATTGATAACCTGAACCGCTATTTCGACCATTCCGTTCTCAAGTCTGAGACCGCCCTTGCGGATATATTGAGGCTTTGCCAGGAAGCGCGGGAAAATCAGTTCTTCGGTATCGCCATCAATCCTTGCTGGGTCGCGGATGCTAAGAGAGAACTTATCGGAACCGGTATAAAGATAATATCTGTTTCCGGCTTCCCTCTCTCCGCCAATCGGACTGATGTCAAAGTTTTTGAAGCCGTTCGGGGGGTTGAGGATGGCGCCGATGAAATCGATATGGTCGCCAATGTCGGGTGGCTTGTCTCCAGCGAGTTCGGACGGGTGGAAAGAGAGATTTTCGAAGTTCGCAAGAACCTTCCGGCTCATATTATATTAAAAGTGATAATTGAAGCCCCCAAATTGGCTCCGGCGGCGCAGGTTGAAGCCACTAAAGCGGTCATAAACGGTGGGGCGCAATTTGTAAAAACAGCCACCGGCTTTTTCGGTGGCACCACGGTGGAGACGGTCAAAAGACTCAAGCAAGCGGCCCAGGGCAAAATAAAAGTCAAAGCCTCGGGGGGTATCAGAACGTTTAAAGAGACCGTTGCCCTGATTGAAGCCGGCGCGGACCGTATCGGCTCCTCGGCTTCGGTGGAGATTATGAAAGAGTCCCGGCCGGCGCCGGCGCGATAGAAGTTCTATGGGAAGCGACAAACCGACTCATTCCTCAAATTCAAATGAGGCCGCTCGACCTCATATCGGGATAATTTTCAAATGCTGCCGGGTCTATGCCCGGATATATTTGAATAAGAAAGGGGATGCCTTTGTGGGCTGGTGCCCTCGCTGCGCCGGAAAACTGGAGGTAAAAGTCTCGCCGACAGGCTCCAAGCAGAAATTCTTTACGGCGGAATGAGTGATGGCGATTATGAAAGCGAAGATTGTTGTGGTGCCGCTGGGAGAAGTTGACTTTATGATGGTCAACCGTCTCGCCACCAACGTCGGACCTATCTTCGGCCGCTCGGTCGATATCCTCAAAGGGATGAAGATGCCGGATGAGGCGTTTAATGTCGTCCGCGGGCAGTTCTATGCCAGCGTAATTCTCGCCCGTCTCGAGCGCATTAAAGCCAATCAGAAAGAATTCGTTATCGGAGTCTGCGAAGAGGACCTGTACCTGCCGGATGAGCCGTTTATTATCGGCAATGCCGATACCGTCGCCGGCACCTCGCTGGTCTCCCTCTTCCGTATTCGACAGGAGTTCTACGGTCTGCCGGAAGATGAATTGAAAGTGTACAGCCGCCTTTTCAAGCAGGCGGTTCATTTCCTCGCCCATCTTTTTGAGATGACCAGCTGCCGCAATCCCAAATGTGTCAACTATTACAGCCAGAATATGATGGATATCGACAGCAAAGGAGAGAAATTCTGCGATATCTGCAAGCGCCAGCTGGCTGAGAGAAGATAGTTGCCCGCCATGAACCTCCCGCAAATCCTGGAAGATTTCAAATCGGACCGCTCTATAAGAGAGAATATTACCCACTGGGAAGTAATTCCGGCCCGCGAAGGAATTTACGCCGAATTCCCCGAATATATCGATGACCGTCTGACAAGAGTTCTGGGACAGCGAGGGGTGAGAAAACTGTATTCACACCAGCGCGCGGCGGTCGATTCCATTCACCAGGGAAACGATACCGTCATTGTCACTCCTACCGCTTCGGGAAAGACTCTCTGTTACAATCTGCCGGTGCTTGACGCCATCATGAAGAATCCATCGTGTCGCGCTCTTTATCTTTTCCCTACTAAAGCCCTCTCGCAGGACCAGCTGGCGGAGCTGATGGAACTGGTGAATAAGCTCGATGTCGATATCAAGACTTACACCTTTGATGGCGATACTCCGCAGACCGCCCGCCGCCTCATTCGCTCCGCCGGACATATCGTGGTGACCAATCCCGACATGCTTCACGCCGGAATTCTGCCCCATCATACCAAGTGGATTAAGCTCTTCGAGAATTTGCAATACGTTGTCATTGACGAAATTCATCACTACCGCGGTATCTTTGGTTCGCACCTTGCCAATGTCATCCGGCGTCTTAGAAGAATTTGTGAATTCTACGGCAGCAACCCGCTCTTTATCTGCAGCTCGGCGACAATCGCCAACCCCGATGAATTGGCGGAGAGAATTGTGGGACGCAAGGTATCCCTGATAAACGAAAACGGCGCTCCCTCCGGCGAGAAACATTTCATTATCTATAATCCTCCGGTGATAAACAGGCAACTGGGCATACGGAAATCTTCTCTCAATGAGTCCCTCATGCTGGCGGAGCGTTTCATCAGCCACCGGATACAGACTATCATCTTCGCCCAGTATCGTCTTCAGGTTGAGATTCTCCTGTCGTACCTTAGAGAGAAATTCAAAGAGCCGTTCGGGAAAAATATTAAAGTTTCGGGATATCGCGGCGGGTATCTTCCCAATCAGCGGCGGGAAATCGAGCAGGGGCTTCGCCGCGGCGAAATCATCGGCGTTGTCTCCACCAATGCGCTTGAACTCGGCATAGACATCGGCGCGCTCGATGTTTCCATCATTTGCGGCTATCCCGGTTCGATATCGTCGGTCTGGCAGCAGGCGGGCCGGGCCGGGCGACGTTCCGGCATTTCTGTTACCATTTTTGTCGCCAACAGCAGCGCTATCAATCAATTTCTGGCAAAGCATACCTCATATCTGCTCAAACGGACGCCCGAGATGGGTATTATCGACCCGGACAACCTGATTATCAGCGCCAATCATATCAAATGCGCCAGCTTTGAACTTCCGTTTCGACGGGAAGAGGAGTTTCGCCCTGACGGCACCCTGGAAATCCTCAATTATCTCGAAAATCAGAAAGTGGTTCGCCAAACCGGCGGCAAATATCATTGGTCATCGGAAATTTATCCGGCGCAGGGGGTGTCGCTCCGGAGCGCATCGCCCGACAACTTTGTCATTCTCAACGAGACCGACAACAACCGGGTAATCGGGGAAATAGATTATTACGCCGCCCCGATTTTCCTTCATCCCGAAGCTATCTACCTGCATGATGCCAACCAGTACCAGGTGACATCGCTTGATTGGGAAGGGAAAAAGGCGTATGTCAAAGAGGTTGCGGTCGATTACTACACCGACGCCGAAACCAAGTCCGACCTGAAAGTTCTTTCCACCGCCGATGAAAAGCGCTCCGGCGATGCCCTTATCTGCTGGGGGGAGGTAACAGTCACGATGGTGACGGTCCTATTTAAAAAAGTGAAATTCCACACTCATGAAAATGTCGGCTCCGGTATTATTACTCTTCCGGAACTGGAACTGCATACCAATGCTTTCTGGTACGCTTTCCCCGGCGATATCCGGTTTCGTTTGAATCTCGAAGGGGAAACATTTGGGGGCGCTCAGCGGGGACTGGCCAATATTCTGGGGAAAATCGCTCCCCTCTGGGTGATGTGCGACCCCCACGACCTCCGCTCTATTTCGCAGGTCCGTTCCCCCTTCAGCGAACTGCCGACTATTTATATCTATGAGAATATTCCTGACGGGGTCGGCTACTCGGAGAAACTGTTCAATATATCAGATGACCTCTTTCGCGCCTGCCTGGAGCAGTTGGAGAACTGTCCCTGCCAGGGGGGATGCCCCTCCTGTGTCGGTCCTGAGATGGAAGTCGGCGAGATGGGCAAAGAGGGGACCAAGCGGCTGCTGCGATTCATGCTGGGCAATTAGAGACAAGTCTGTTATCTGGTCGGCATTTCTTTTGCCCATATATTTCCCTTGATTTTATAGACCGATTTGCCCAGATTTCAAGTGGCGATCTTATGAGAACGGAATTCCAATGACAGGGGAGAATCGCGCCCGTTACATCATTTTGGCGGCGTTTCTGCTTCTCATTATTATAGGACATATCCTGTTCGCCCAGTTCGCCGATTACAGTTATTTATCATCGCGTCATATTCAGGACCTCTTCCGCGCCAAGTTCTGGTCTTTCTTCCTTGTCTTGGCAGTCTCGCTGGCCATTTACTTCCTGCGTCATAAGACATACACACCGCTCCTGGCGGTACTGGGCGTCAGCGTCTATTTTATCATTATCTACTCCATTCTCTATCGCGGCACGCAGTATGGCCTCAATGGTCACTGGGGCGACAACGGATACCGTCTTGCCACTACCTCCAAGATAAGCGCCTATGGATATTTAGCTGACGCCTATCTGAAAGACTTGCCGACCATGTATCCCCCATTGTGGTTCGCTTTCATGGCAATCTACTCCAAACTGGTCGGTATCGAGGTCTGGCAGACCTTAAAATACGGGTATCTGGTACTTTTTCTTCTCTATCCCTGGCTGGTTTACTTTTCCTGGAAACCGCTGGTTACGCGCGGAACCGCCGCCGCTGTCGCGGTGGCTACCCTATTTTTCGCCTCTGACTTAATCAACTATACCTATTATGAGCATCTCGCCTGCGCTCTTTTTGTCCCCTGGTGGCTCTATTTCTTTGAAGATGCCTCGGGAAAATCTTCCGGCCGCCAGTACAACTGGCGGTTTATCCTGCTTGGCTCCGCTATCGGAAGCCTTCTGTTTCTGACCTACTATTACTGGTTCTACCTCGCCATCGCCGCGTTTCCGCTTGGGTTGGCCGTTAAGTTTCTGGAGCATAGGTCATGGTCACTCCTCTGGCACGATATCCGCCAAAAACTCTTTATTGCCCTGGGCATCCTGCTATTCACCTCTATATACTGGCTGCCGTTGCTTCTTTCCGCTTTTAAGAACGGATTTGAATCTTACCAGTTGAAATGGTTTCATCTCGATTATATCAACTTTGCCATCGGGTGGCGCGAAAATCTCTTGCGGGCGCTTTTCATTCTCGCCGGAATTTTTATGGCAGGCTACCTCTGGGACCGCTGGAAACAGGCGCGGCTGATTCTGCTGTACGCCGGAGCCATTTTGCTGATACTCATTGACCGGCTTGCCAACTTAGGTCAATTTTCGATTCAGACACGCAAAATATTGGAATTTGCGCATGTTCTGACCATGGCGCCGGTCGCTATCGGATTCGCGGTGTTCTGGTCCAAACTGAGCGACCGTAAAAATATTCGCTGGGGATGCCTGGCGATAGTGGCGACGTTTGCCATGATAATCGCCAATAACCAGACAGAAATACCAAAGAATAATCTTTACAAGAGCGGAGTCAATCAGCGAGTACCAACAATAGATCTGAAGCCCGTTGAGATGGTCGACTGCCGTGGAAAGGTCCTTCTGACTTCGAAGTATATCGAATCGATTTATCTTCCGTATTTTATGTTCATACCGGTCAATAATGCCTCCGCGCATCTGGCAGGAGAATTCAAAGAGAGGAAAACGTTCCTTGAGATAGCCTCGCAGCTCCGTCACCCCGAATTGTTTGCCTACGCACTTACGCAAAATCGCTTTGACAAAGTCGATTACATTTATCTCCCCCATAATCAGGCAGCAGCCGGATATGAATTACGCTTTAACCTTATAGACTTCAACCGCACGTCCATTCCCGATACGATTCTGTTTCCCGAATACCTTCTGAGTGATACCGGCTACTTCAAAAGAATTGGCACCGACGGAATATTTGAAGTTGTCTCTCCGCCTTTGACAACAGCGATTACAGAGCGTCTCAGAGAGAATCACCCGCAGATATCAAGCTATTTGAAGAGAAACAGCCGATGAGGTTGTTAATTGCGCTGCCAGTTTAATCATTGCCGGGCGGCAATCCCCCTTACCCCACTATCTCCACCAGCATAATCTCAAAGACCAGGTCTTTTCCCGCCAGAGGATGGTTGGCGTCGAGCGTAATCGTGCTTTCGGAGACTTCGGTGACCCGCACCGGAATTGTCTGCCCGTCCGAGCGCTGCATCTCCAATAACTGCCCCACCTCGGGATTTATTTCTTTGGGGATATACTGACGTTCCACCTCGACAATCATATCATCTCGCCTCAATCCGTACGCATCTTCGCAGGCAACTTTCTCGGTCTTGGAATCGCCCGGCGCCATTCCCAGCACCGCCTGCTCAAATCCGGGGATAACCTGCATTCCGCCAATTGTAAATTCCATCGGCTCCCGTTCGTTTGACGAATCAAAGACCGTTCCGTCAACAAATTTGCCGGTATAATGGACCTTTACCCGGTCGCCCAACTTTGCCTGTGCCATATGTTCCTTTCAAAATACCGATTCATTCCAATCAATATGCTTGACGACTCTCAGGTGATGGAGATGACAGGTTGAGAGGACTCCGCGGCGCCATCTTACATATTGGCTAATTCATTCACAAATTAACTCTTTTTTCCCGGACGGGCAACTGTTTAATCGTTAATAGCGGTGGTAAAACTTTTCTGAATAGGCTCGAATGACGCCTCCCCGTTGGCAACGGTAACTTTATAATTATCGACCATCCCGAGTTGTTTGATTCGGAGTTGATAATTGCCGTCAGTAAGCCGCAGGGCGTCATATGACCGTGCCGGTTCCATCGCGGGGGAGCATATATCCCCGGCAGGTCTATAAATGCCTCGAATCTCAATATTAATTACATCGAATTTGACTGTATCCCTGGTCAAAATCCAGTATCCAACACAGGGATAAGCCGAATCGGTTACCATAATAAAGGTGTAATTTGAGGTCGTTGAAAACGCCGCCTCCTTGTTAATCGATATTTCCCGGGGCGTCTCCTTCCCTGTTCCGACTTTTGCCAGATCGATATCGATGCGGTAAGTCACCCCTTCCAGCGGTTCTGACTTGACGCCGTCGTCGCTATCCAGAATACATCCGCTTAATACCCCCATTGTCATAAGTACAATACTACATAAAATTTTGTTCATACTCACCCTCTCCTTAGTTTCTGATTACAATATATCATTAATCTGCCGTATATTAGTCATTGATTTCTGATTTTCTTGATGAGAAGACGAATCATTTAACACCTGTATAAAACAGATTGTATGAGCAAATTTAATCCTGCCAGTCCCAGGTCATACGCTGTCCGTCAGGACCGCGCTATCGACGATGAGAAGTGGATAAAAAGTTTTCTTCGCGCCGCTCCCTATTGCGCCGTTGCGACATCAGTCGAAAACCAGCCCTTCCTGACCAACAATACCTTTGTCTATGATGAACCGGCCAAGGCGATTTATATGCATACTGCCTATGCGGGACGGTTCCGCCACAACCTCGAGCAAAATCCGCGGGTCTGTCTTACTGCCGCCCGTTTCGGACGGCTTCTTCCCTCCAAAACGGCGATGGGGTTCAGCAACGAGTATGAAAGCGTGGTGATCTTCGGTAAAGCCGAGATATTGAAAAATCAAGATGATGCCCGTTACGCCCTCCAGAAACTTCTCGACAAATATTTCCCCCATCTAAAAGCGGGCGAAGATTACAGTAATATCACCGAAAAAGAGTTGGCGGCAGTGACTGTTTACAAAATTTCGATAGAGGAATGGAGCGGCAAGAAAAAAGAGGTGGAGCCTGATTTCCCCGAGGCATTTCTATTCGGTCAGAACGGCACCGGGGTCTGACTGCTCTCCTTTCTCTGCCCATCGTGAAGAGTCCTTCCTGATAGATTCGAATCGCGTATTCGTTTTGGAGCAGATGAATCGTTTCGCAGCCGAAAACTCTACGGCAGCCTGATTACTGCCCCAATCTTCCGAGCAACTCCTTCGCCGGGGCGAACTGCGGATTAATCCTCAGCGCTTTTTCCAGGTACACTCTTGTCGAATCGACCGGATATCCATAGTTATTAAAAGTAAGCGCCAGGTTGAAATACCCCTGCAGGAAATTGCTGTCTTTTTCAATCGCCCTTTTATATAGTCCTATTGCTTGGTCCGGCTGCGAGGTCGCAAAATAGATATTCCCCCAGTTGACCAGGTCGCTGGCGGATGGCTCCCCCAGAGCGGCGCCTTCCCTGAAGATCTTTTCTGCCTTATCGAACTCCTGCTTTCTGCCATAGAGCCCCCCTAACTTGAAATAAATCTCTTTCCTTTGTGGCGCTACCTCCCGGGCTTGAAGATAATAAAGTTCCGCCATCACCAGATTTTCCTGCGCCAGATAGAGGTCGCCCAGGTTCAGATACCCCTGGTAAAGTTCCGGTTCTATGTTTATTGCTTTTTTATAATAGGCTTCCGCCGAACTGAACTCCTGACGCGCCTCCATTATCAAACCGAGATTATTATAGGCTTCCGCAAACTGCGGCTCCGACCGAATCGCCCGCTCAAACTGCGCTTGCGCCTCATCCAGTTTACCCAGACGAAACTGCACGAAGCCGAGATTATTCAGGGTTGTCGCTGACTGGGGATTATCCTCCAGCGCCTTCTTATATTCCCGTTCCGCCATCGCCAGATTCCCCTGCTTCTCATAAGTAAGCCCGAGATTGAAATGCATCTGCGATATATTGGAAAACCCGATATCAAAATAGGTTCGGTTAGATAAGACAACTGCGGCCAAAAATATTCCGGAGACAATTACAAGCTTTTTGACCTGTCCACTTTTTAAGAGCGATATCGACTCGGTGATGGCAAAAGCGGCGAAAATCAGCAAGAACGGCACCAATGGCAGGCGATGACGCGCCGTGACCAAAAACAGAATAATAGTGGGGATATAACCCACTGTAAACAGGTACAGAAGTGACAGCTCTTTTCGCATTCTCCAGCCGGCAAACATACCGGCAAGCGCCAGGGGGAAAAGCAGTCCGTACGGGAAATATATAATTTTCTTCCAGAGAAGCGCCGCATAGAGTGAGGAATATTGCCGACTGAAATAGATATCCTGATTATCGGAGTTTTCAAACCCCACACAGAGGTAAACTAACTTTTTGAAGGTAAGCCCCAGAAACTTCCCCGGATTTTCGGCAATGAATTGCCACGCCTTCCTTGACCAGAAAGAGGACTCTTCACCGGCGGTGAGAGTTCTTCCCGCTTCTTTTTCCGCCGCGGCGCGGGTGGCGGCGGTGAATTCGGTCCAGGGAAGCGACTCATCCAGTTCCAGTTCCGGCATAAGCATAGTCAGCCCCTCGGCATCACGGTTGTTGCCGATATAGAAATTAACGCCTCCCTGCGATGAAATGAGTATCGCTTCACCGGTAACAAGGTAGTTCCGAAGGGTCGCTCCCAGAATCGGAATCATCATGGCGAGAAGAAAGATGCCGGGAAGCGCCAGACGCTTAAATCGCTCCCTGATTTCACTTAGACTAATATAAATCCAAAGGAGAAACAGTGGTGTCAGAAGAAGAATATTCGGACGGGTGATTGCCGATAAGCCGAAAATCAGACCGGTCAATGCCCAAATCTTGACATTAGGCTCTCTGCGGTATTTCAACATCAGGTATATACCCCAGAGGTTGAGCGTAATAAAAAGCGATTCAATCAGAAACATGGCGTCATAGAAAATCATCGTCCCGTAGAGGGCAAAACCGAGACCGGCGATAATGCCGACTTTTTTTGACAATATCAGGCGCCCGATAAGGTATATCAATGAGGCTGAAATCGACGGCAAAATCATTTGCAGCAGCCTTGACCAGAAAATGGAATCACCGGTGATTTTGAGGAGAAACGCCAGGAAATACGGATAAAGCGGTCCCCGGAAATATGCTTCACTCCCCCAGAAATTCCCGCCGATAATCTCTTTCGCCCACTGGTAATGCCACTGCTCATCGACCATCGGAAAATAGAAAAAGGGGCTGGTGCGAAATTGCAGCAGGTAGAAAAGACGGATTAAAAAGGCCGCCAGAAAAATCACCAGCGGCCATCGATCTTTAGAATGCAGAGGGGACATCTCTTACTTGCGATTGTTCTCTTTGACTCCCACGCGATACAGGAAATACATCAGGGCTCCAAACGGAATTATGGCGAACCAGTCGGTCTCCGAGAGATGTCCGAACCAGGAGGAGAAGTTGATATATTTATCCCAGCCGGCGCCGGTGATTCCTGCCAGTGCCACCCCCATAATGGCGGCTCCGGCGATAAATCCTGATGAGAGCAGCACACCGGGCGAGAACTCGGCTTCAGCGGCATTCGATTTTCTTCTCTTGTCAACTATCGCCCGCACCACTCCGCCAGCCATGATTGGGGCAGAACTGGAGAGAGGAAGATAAAGTCCGACCGCAAAAGGTAATGATGAAACTCCCACTAACTCCATGACCAGCGCCAGAAAAACGCCTATCAGCACCAGACCCCAGGGAAGTTTCTGGGTCAGGATGCCGTCGATAATCAAGCTGAACAGTCGCGCCTTGGGTGAATCTAACTTGGTGACCGGCTTGCCGTCAATTTCATTCACCGTTCCGGCAATACCCGGGTCAACCAGATACGAAATCCGGTTGCTGTCATCAACCAGATATTTCCCGGCAATAATATTTCCGGTTTGTTCCTGAACATAATGAACGCGATAGGAATTGCCGTCAGGGGCGACCATGGTGGGGGCATCGGACGGCACGACCGCCTGATAATCAGCATACTGCCGCGGTACCACGGTGGTATAAGCGTCATTGAGAGCAATGACTATCCAGCCGATAATCAGGGCGCTGGTTATCACCCCGATGCCAATTGATATCTGCTGATATTTGGGGGTCGCTCCCACCAGGTAGCCGGTCTTTAAATCCTGACTGATGGTACCGCCGTTGGATGCCGCAATACATACAATTGCCGCCGTGCAGAGCGCCATCGCCCGATACGAAACCCCGGTCCAGCCAACCGCCAGGAAAAGAAGACAGGTTATCAGAAGAGTCGCCACTGTCATTCCGGAAATAGGATTTGACGACGACCCGATTTCTCCGGTAATCCGGCTCGATACTGTCACAAAGAAGAATCCAAACAGCACTATCAGAACCGCGGAAATGGCGTTTATATGAAGCACCGGCGCCAGCCAGATAGCCAGCACCAAACCGATGGAACCGAAAACCACCATCCAGAGCGGAAGGTCCTGCTCGGTGCGCGGAACAACCGCTCGTGTGTCCGCCCCCTTTCGGGAGTCAATGAAGGTCCTGAAGCCGCGGCGAAATGCCGAGACAATTGTAGGAAAAGATTTAATCAGACTGATAATTCCGCCGGTGGCAACCGCTCCGGCGCCGATATACAAAATATAAGCATTGCGAACTTCATTGGGCGACATATCCCGGATTAAAGTGGTCGCCGGGAACATAATCGTATCAATATTCTCGCCGAAAATCTTAATGGCAGGAATCAGTATCAGATAAGCCAGAGAACCGCCCGCCATCATATTTGCCGACACTTTGGGACCGATAATATACCCGACCCCGAGCAGCTCTGGCGTTACCTCCGCCGAGACCGATGCCCCTTTGAAAAAATTGAGCATCCTGGTCGGAATCTCCGCCCAAAATTTGAAACCGACATTGAAAAGTTTGTAAAGCGCCCCCAGCCCGAATCCCATAAACACCGTTTTGGCGTTGGTTCCCCCCTGCTCGCCAACTATCAGAACATCGGCGCAGGCGGTCCCCTCCGGATACATCAGTTTTCCATGTTCCTTTACAATAAGCCCCTGCCGGAGCGGAATCATCATCAGAACCCCCAGAAGTCCCCCCAGCAACGCCATCCAGAGGATGCTCAGAAGCTCCATCTCCATTCCGATCAGCAGGAATACCGGCATGGTAGTCGCCACCCCGAAGGCAATTGACTCTCCCGCCGAGCCGGTGGTCTGGACAATATTATTTTCGAGGATGGTTGCTTTGCCGAATATACGGAACAGAGTTATTGAAAGCACCGCAATCGGTATCGAAGCGCTGACAGTCATGCCGACTTTCAACGCCAGATAGACCGAGGAGGCGGCAAAAATAATCCCCAGCACCGCCCCCAGCGCTATGGCGCGGAAGGTAAATTCGCGGGGATGCTGGTCAGGTGGAACAAAGGGTTTGAATTCGGAATGTGACATGCGGCTATTCCTTCTCAATCTGATTGATACTCAGTGAATTATTATATATAAAAATCCTGTTTAATCAAACATTTATAATTCCGACGGAGCAGTTTCTGCCGGTACCCCTTGATTTCTTCCGGCAAACATCAAAAGTTTCGTATAAAATTCTGACGGTCCGGAAACTTTGCTGACGTCCGTTGTTATAAGATATGTCGGGAGTGCGAAAATGCTGAAAAAGGAAAATATCTTAGACGCCCTCAGAGAGTGTTATGACCCCGAGATTCCGATTAATGTCGTCGATCTCGGTCTAATCTATGATATTCGGATTAACGGCGACCGGGTGGAGATTGATATGACCCTGACCGCCCCCGGTTGCCCGATGCATGTTCCGATTTCGGCGGACGTCTAGGAAAAAGTGGAAGCCGTTGAAGGCGTTAAGGATGCGCAGGTCAATATTGTCTGGGAGCCTGCCTGGACTCCGGCTCGAATGTCCGAAACCGCCAAAAAGTCGCTTGGTTTCAGATAATGCGCCGCCCTGACAATTGGCTTGACAAAAATGTTGCCTCATCTTAGAATGGATTAGGAGACCCCACTATCGCCCTCACTGATAACTGGATAAGACACAGATAGTATTGTGGATTAATTAACGGTTGTTCGGCGAACATGGACTGTTTGCATCTTGAGGGCCGACTGCCAAACAGAAACCTTTAACCCTTTACGGGGGGTGAGTATTGATGAGACGAACTGGCATCATCACTATCATTCTGTCAGCTTTTATTTTCTCTTCGATATTTGCTGCAGAGGTAAGCACGATTACGGTCTCGAAGCCGCGGGTTGAGGCGGAGAGAATCATAGTCCCACTCGAGCTGACCAATTCGGTCCCGATGACCGGGCTCGACCTGCCTCTGGAGTATTCGAAGGGAGTCACGCTGGAAGAGGTAACCTTTGAAGGAACTCTTTCAGAAGATTTCGATTTCCGTCACGCCAATATCGATAACAGCAAGAACCTGGTCATCCTGGGGTTTATCCCGATGATTTTTGGCGTGAATCCGGACCTTGCCGCCGGCAGAGGAGTCATTGCTAACCTCGTCTTTTCGGTCGATGACCCGACGGTCAAATCGGTTGAGTTGACGCCGGTCACGATGGAAGACGGGAGCCATGCTCCGATGTTCATCTATACCAATGAAAAAGGCGAGCAGTTTGATGTTACGCCTGAGTTGGTGGGGTTCAATGCGGAGCTTCCGGTGAGCGAAGTCAACGGGGGAAACCTGCCCCGCGCTTTCGCCCTGAAGCAGAATGCGCCTAATCCTTTCAACCCGACGACGGTGATTTCCTATGACCTGCCGAAAGCGGCTCATGTCTCCCTGGAAGTCTTTAACGTTCTCGGTCAGAAGGTGAAAACTCTGGTTAACGGCTTCCAGGAAGCCGGCTCCCAGAGTATCATTTGGGACGGCACCGATAACTCCGGAGCATCCGTGGCAAGCGGCATTTATTTCTACCGCCTCGGCGCGGGGGAATTTAATGCCACGAAGAAGATGATGATGCTGAAGTAAGGAAACATCCAGGCAAGAAAGTCAAATTTAGTAAGCGAGTGAGCCCCTCCTGAGTAGCACGGGAGGGGTTTCTTTTTTCTCTATAGTACAGATCGAGCGCATTGGTGTCGGAGGCAGATCGCTTGGAAATCTCTTTCCCTCGCAGAACTATCAGGATCATTCGCAGCAGTTGCGATATTTTTGCCCCATCTTTTTCAGGCTTTGTCGCCCCGAGACGTCTAACATCCACCTGTTTAACTGCTTACGTCTCGGCCTCGATTGGTGGCATAGAATTTGTAGTTAAGTTCCCTGGGTAATGGAAAGACATTAAACTCTGAGGTTGCCCACTATTTGCCGAATGCCTGCCTGATGCGGCCTTGCCGCCCGGCAGAAAGAGATCTGACAGCGAAACTCTGGCGATACGCTGTTCGGTTTCTCGGACACGAGAAAAAGGGTTCCCCAACCTGGAAATTGGGAGCCCTTTTTTATTTGAGAAGATAGGCGGCTACCGACTCCGGTTCCGCCGGAGCCACCATCAGTTTTTCTTCCTGCCCTCTCCCCGACCAGGTAATCTCGACCTGGGGAAGCGCTTTTGAGTCGCAGTAGCGAGCGGTAATAGCCGCCGCCAGTTCCAGCCTATTATGCCCGTTGTCGCTTATCAATAGCCCTATGGGCGAGCCGGTCCCCAGCGCTTCCAGCTTAATGTGATGCGGCTTGGCATACCGCTCAATCTTATCGTTATCGCTTTCATTCCGCCCGATAATAAGCTTGGTATGCTCATCAAGCCGAAAATGCCGTCCCACCCGAAGCAGATTCAGGTCATCAAAATCTATCTTGTCGGTATGCTGGAGCAGGTCTCGCAGCCGGTTGGAATAGCCGATATCGGTTAAGAGACATCCTGCCGCCGGTGACGGGTAATCCTCCATTCCGAATTCAGCCGCCAGCTCCATCTGGCGTTTTCGCGAGCGCCCTGAAATCCCCTCCAGTTTGCTCCGGTCCAGCAGTCCGCTTTTCTCCGGCTCGGTTTCCGGAAGCAGCTTCGCCGAAAGCGGTCGAACCAGTTTTCCGGCAAGTTCCGTATCCCGCACTACAATATCCATACTGGGGCGCATCTGTGACTTGGGTCTCTGTCCCAGAACCTCGCCGGTAATTATGAAATCGGCGCCGGTCAGTTTCATAAACTCTTTCGCCTCATTGAGCATCAGTATCCGGCAATCGATGCAGGGATTCATATTTTTTCCGTAACCATATTTAGGCGAGCGGACGATATCGATAAATTTCTGCCCCAGATGCATCAGTTTCACGTTGAATCCGAACTTTTCGGAGACCGGAAAAGGGTTATGCCCGCAACTGGAGCGGTCGCTGGCGTCACAGCCGAAATGAGTCAGAAAGGTCAGCGCCGTGACTTCAATATCCTGCCGGAGCACCAGGAGTATCGCCAGCGCCGAATCGAGCCCGCCGGAGAAAAGGGCAACAGCATGCCCTCTTTTTGACTTATCTTTATTATACATATCCAAATTCCTGCGTTAATATATGTTAGAACGATATAAATCCAAATATTTATTGAGCTTACTCTTCAATACTGCCCAATCTGGACGCAAAAAGATGCCTTGACAATATCCCCCTTCCCCTCTACCATTATCGCTTATTAAATGGCGCTGAAAAATGAAACTGATTCGTCTCTTTCTTGACTGGCTAAAATCATTCGCCTACGAATGCCAGCGGCTTTTCTATTTTTCCTTCAGAATGCTCGCTGCCACGGTGGGCCGACCAATCTATGTCGCGGAGACTTTTGAGCAGATGTATCTCATTGGCATCGGCTCTCTGTTCCTTATCGTCCTGACCGGGCTCTCGGCGGGGCAGGGGATGGCGCTTCAATTCTCCAATGAGCTGGCCGACTTTGGAAGCAAGAACTACCTCGGCCGAATAATGGTGCTGGCGATTGTCCGCGAACTCGGTCCGGTGTTGACCGCCCTGATGGTTGCCGCCCGGGTCGCCGCCGGTATCACCGCTGAAATCGGGGCTATGAAATCGTCCAATCAGATCGATGCCCTTATCGCTTTCGGCATCGACCCGGTCAGAAAACTGGCCGCTCCCCGTCTCATTGCCCTGGTCATTATGGTGCCGGTGCTGACTATTGTCTGTGATGTCATCGCCATCACCGGCGGATGGATTATCGCGCTTTTTATTTCGCATATAACGTCAATCACCTACTGGACTGCCGTCAAAGAGCGTCTGATTTTCGGCAATATCTTTATGGGTATCACCAAACCGATTCTGTATGCCTTTGTTATCGGCTTCATTTCCTGCTACAAAGGGTTTACCGCCGAGGGCGGCACCAAAGGGGTCGGTCGCGCCACTACCGAATCGGTCGTAATCGCATCCATCACCATCCTGGTTGCCAATTTCATCTTCACTAAGGTCATTTTCTCCGCGCTTAAGGGGTACCTATGATTTCCTTCCGGAATGTCAACTACTCCATCGGCGGCAAGCAGATATTGAAAAATGTCTCCTTCACTATTCCCAACGGCGAATCCCGCATTATCATGGGGCATTCCGGAAGCGGCAAATCGACTATTCTCCGCCTCATACTTGGCCTTATCTGCCCCGACAACGGCTCCATTATGGTCGATAATCTCGATATCTGCGGCGCCAGGGAAAGAGAGAAGCGGGAAATCCGCAAACGTATCGGGATGGTTTTTCAGGATGGGGCGCTCTTTGATTCGCTGACGGTCGGGGAGAATGTCGGTTTCTATCTTTTCGAGCATACCAAAATGAAAATAGATGAAATCGAGAAGAAGGTCCGCGAGATGCTGGGTTTTGTGGGACTCTCGGAAGAGATAATCGACCGTTTGCCGGAAGAACTCTCCGGCGGGATGCAGCGGCGGGTCGCTATCGGGCGGGCACTTCTATCTACCGACCCGAAAATAATGCTCTACGACGAACCAACCACCGGCCTTGACCCGACTGCAACCACCAATGTCATCGCTCTAATCAATCGGCTGGCCGAAGTGAAGCATGTAACCTCAATTGTGGTCACTCATCAGATTGCCGATGCCTTCGAGATGGCCGACAAGTTTATCATAATTGATTCCGGCGCGGTCGCCTTTGACGGGTCTCTGAAGGAGCTGCGCGAATCCCAGGAGCCGCGCGTGGTTGAATTTCTCGAACCGTTCCGCGAGACTATTGCCAATGTTCGTAAAATAGATTTTATTTGAGGATATAATGAAACGAACTATTCGAATAAAATGGGGGGAACTGAAGGTCGGGCTGATTATCACTTTTGCCATCGCCATTCTCCTCTGGGCATCTTTTGTCGGCGGCGGCACCTCAATCTTCGACCGCAAGGCTTCTTATAAGGCTTATTTCGCCAATGTCAATGGGCTGGTCAAAGGCTCGCCGGTCTGGATTTCGGGGGTTGAGGTTGGCAATGTCACCGGTATCGATTTTGTCAATCTCGATTCGGCCCGTCAGATAGAAATCGGCTTCCGCGTCAAGAAATCGGTCACCAACATGATGACCACCGATGCCGCCGTCAAGCTTGGCACCATCGGTTTCCTCGGCGACAAATATATTGAGGTCATCCCCGGCACTCTTACCAATCCGCCCCTGGAGGAGGGAAGTGTGGTCAGGACGGTCTCCGCGGGCGACCTTTCCGCCATGTTCGCCGAAGGGG
>JBFMEF010000201.1 GCA_040753495.1 Candidatus Zixiibacteriota bacterium | reverse complement strand
CTCGGTATCGACCGGCGGGTAAATGACTTTCGAATCACGGCGGTATATTTTCTCAATCCGCCGCGCGATATATTCGGATATGGCGACAAACTGGTCAACACCGGCCGCCGTTCGGTAATCCCAGTTGCGGATATAGTGAAGAATCAGTTTGGCGATGGCGCCGCGGATTCCTTTGCGAAGTCCCGCTTCATCGAGATACTGGAAGGTCAAATCATAGGCATACCGCGGCGGGGAATAGCAGATGCAGATATGCAGCTGGTCCGGTCCGGTGATTACCCCCTTGGCAACCGCAAAAGAACTTGATATCACCAGCTCATACCCCGAGAGGTCAAACTGCTCCACGGCCAGCGGCATGAACGGAAGATAACTGCGGTACTTTTTCCGGGCGAAGGGGAATTTCTGCAGGAAGGAGGTCGTTACCGGTTTATTCTGGATAAAATCTCTTTGCCCCTCGGGGATGAAATCATAGAGGGCGAAGAGGTCGGCCTCGGGGAAAACTTTGAGCATCTGCTCCAGCACCCGTTCCGCCCCGCCGTAGGTAATCAGCCAGTCATGCACAATGGCGGTTTTCATGGGGAAAACCTTTCGCTTATTAAATCAAGCAGCTTCTGCGCCGATTTTTTCCACGAAAACATCTCTGCCCGCTCTTTTCCTTTGGCAATCATTTCTTCTCGAATGTCACCGGAAAGTAACACTTTTTCAATTTTCTCGGCAATGTCTTTTATCTCGTAAGGATTGCAATAAAGCGCCGCTTCGCCGCAGACCTCACGGTGAGCCGGGATATCGGAGACAACCGCCGGCGCTCCGCAAACCATCGCTTCCAGTGGTGGCAATCCAAACCCTTCATAAAATGACGGATATACAAATACCCCCGCATTGGCATATAACGCCTTAAGTTCGGCGTCATTAATCTCTGCCACCTGCACTATGTTTTCCGGTAACCTGACCGCGCTGTCCCCGAATATCTTCTTATTGAGATTTCCAACCACAACGGTCTGATATTTCGCAAAGTCGCGTTGCCCCATTGCCGCCAGAAAACCGCGGAAGTTTTTCCTTTCATTCAGGCTGGAAACCGCCAGCAGGTAATTTCCTGACGTCAACCCCAGCCGGCTGATGATGCGATGGTCCGAGGTTACATCTGATATATGCTCACACCCGGCCGGAATTACGGTGACTCTTTTCTCCTTTGCCGGAAGATATTTCTTGATTTCGGAAGCGGAGAATGTCGTGTCGGTGATTATCTCCGCAGGTCTGACCCTCAAGGTCCGAAAGATAAACCTGTACCAGATTCTAAACGAGCGGGTATAGGCGTGCGGCATGGCAAAGACGGCGACGTCATGGATGGTGACGGTCTGCTGGCGCTTGAGTATCGGCGCCATATTGCAGAGGTTGACCAGGATGCCCTTTCGGCTGTGAAACGGAAGTTCCAGCTGTTCCCAGAGATGACCGTGCCGGCGTCCGACTTCATTAAGCGAGATGTTCTTTAGATTGAGTTCTCTTCCGACCCCTTTCGGAGCCAGAATTGAGAATTGGAATTTTCTCCTGATGCTGTCATCGAGGGAGATTATTTCGTCGATACCTTTGACTATTTCCGCAGCGTACCGCTGAACGCCGGTAATCGCCTGGCTTAAAAACCGCCCGTTAATGAAGATTTGCCTTGCCATGCTTCCAGAGTCCCGCAAGTATTCCCAATGTGAACATTAAGATGGAAGATTCTACTATGTTCATAGTTGCGCCAAAGACGAAGATTATGAGACAGAATATGAAGAAAGGGACGCCGGCCTGTTCAGAGGGCTTGCATAAGACTAAGTTCTTAATAAGATAAGCAATTACCACTGCCGTAAAGACAATTCCAAACGATATCAATACATAAATATAGAAGTTGTCTGCCGGATTATAATTCTCGGGCTCGAAATAAAACTGTGATGCTCCTATCCCCCCAATGCCTCGCCCTGAAAGAAATCGCCACCCTCCATCCAGCAGATGAAGTGCCTCTGGCCAAGTGCTTTCCATTCTTTCTACAAACGAAAAAGTAACTGCTTTCCAGAATAAGTTATCGGAATCGAGTACCTGAGAAAAGTAAGAGGGATTTATCGCGGCGATAGCAGGGGGAATCATCCCGAAGAGCGCAAAAAACAATATGAATAATTTCAGTCCCAGCGAGGCTCGGTCTCCTTTCGCTCTCCTCTCTAATGCAAACTTGATAAGCACGGCAGATATCAGAAGTCCCACCGTTGCCAGCATCGCCGTCTTTGAGGTAGTGACGACAATCCCGGCGATGGACAGAGTTGACAATAGATAATCATAATATCTAACTGTCGCTCTTTTTGGTTCGCCCGACGACACCAAGGTTGCTGTCAGGTTCAGGGCAACCAAAGATAGGATAATCGCCGCTGTTTCATAGGATGCGCGTCCAAATCCGGACAACCGGGGCAGACCCAGAGTAGTCCATTCTCTGGAAGCATCAATGTCGACTCCAAAAGCCGAATATTGTTCCCCTTTCCAGGGAAGCTCCCCAAATAATTCAAGTAGAATACCCAATAAGACAACCGGTACCAACCACCGAAACATTGTCCCGAGAAAATCTCTTTCGACTTGGAGATAATAAACAGCTATAAAAGCCACCACGAAGGGCAGAAACATCTTTGCACCGAAAGCCACTTGCGAAATGGACAGCCCGTTCAGCATCCCCACAAGGCAGCCATAGGCAACTCCGGCCAATATTATCAGAATCAAAGCATCGATTCGTTTTCTCTTGAAGATTAAGACCAAAAAATAGAGGAAAATCAGAAGCAAGACAAAATCCTTAAGATAGACTATCCCGGGAAAACCAAGCGCTGAGGAATAGTATCTTAATGGCGCTTCCATTATGATGATAACCAGCCAGAACAGGAGCATTCCTTTTCTGAGCTCTATCATCTGACCACCTGCCTGTAAATATTGAGATAATCTCTGGCAATCACGGACGAACGGTATTTTTCAGCCTCCTTAATACATGCCAGTTTAAAACTGCTTGTTATCTTCTTATCCTGAATTATCAGCTGTATTCTCCCCTCCAATTCCCCTTCTCTGTCCGGGTCGTACAGATATCCGGTGACTCCTTCAGCAATTAGTTCCCTGGCAGGTCCCCGGTCGGTCGCTATAACCGGAATGCCATAATTGAAAGACTCAATTATCGTGCGCGGCAGCGCCTCATTCCAAAGGGAAGGGAACAAGGTTACATCAATCATCCGGTAAATTTTTTCCTGTTCCATAAATCCAAGAAAGTGAATTTTTTCGGAACTGTACTTGGACTTCAAATACTCTTCAGATTCTCTGGTCACACCGCGACCAAATACCAGGAGATGCGCCTTTTCGAGATTCATCGCGGCAAATCTCTGCAGCGCATACTCTGTCCCTTTGCCTTCGCACAGACTTCCGACTAATCCGAGTCTGAAAATGCCGTCGTCATTCATGCGCGACTCTGCCGTCGCGACTTCCGGCACCGCGTTTCTAATTACCCGTTTAATGGAGACATCCTCAAAATATCCGCTACTTAAATGCCTATCAAGAATATACTGGCTCACACCAACCACACCCTGCAATTTGCCGGAAAGTAGTTTTTTCGGCAATGAATATATTCGACAGGTCAGGCACTGCCGGCGGCAGTTTTGTCCCTTGCGAAACATACTCGACTTGCGGCAGAGAAGATGATGGTCGCGAAGGGTATGCACGACCGGGATAGACTTATTCAGAGCTCCCTTCCAGACCGATACCGAGAGTCCGGCCAGATTATGGGTATGCACTATATCGGGACGCTCCTCAGCGATAATCTGCTCAATTTTTTTCAGAACGAATAAGTTATAAACATCTATAAGATGCCACAGTGGCTTTTTGTACAGGGGTTGCTCTTTGGCGGTGCTGACCCAGTACAGATTGGGCGCTCTCAAGTACCGGACTTTAACATCGTTGATTACCCCTGACTCATTTTCCTCGGCCGTAGTTATGACCGTTACTTGCTCCCCCAGGTTTTGCAGGCTTTCGGCAAGTAGCTGTACCGAAATCTCCGCCCCTCCTTTTATATGAGGATAATAGTGATTATTTACCAGTAATATCTTCAAAATCCTGCCCGTTCACCCAGGTTCCCTCTATCACCATCGGCAACTGCATTCTTGATTAGCAAATACCGCTCTTTCTCGCCCCGCCAGGACAAATAGAATTTCAGCATCATCAAGAAAATGTATCTGTTTATTCCAAATAGGAATCTGTTTTTCCGGAAATATTTGTTCCACAAATAGGTGCTGTTTCTGACACCGTAATAGATTCTAAACGATGGCGCCTCAGCATAATTTTTTAAAAACATCACCGGCGCGACTCTTTTTCGGGAATGCCACGATTCCTCGAGGTCGGTCAGCTGACTGGAGGGAATCAGAAAAATCTTTCCTCCGGCATGACGAAAACGGAGGGCAAATTCAGTGTCATCACCGTAGAGAAAGAAATCGGTCTCAGGATACCCATGTTTCTCAATCAGCGACTTATGGAAAAACATTCCGCCCCATGGAGCCACCGGAACCTCAAGGAACGGAAGAAAGGGGCGGTTGTCCCTCTCCGGCGTGCGTTTTAGAATATCGATAATTCTCCAGAACGGCAGCCAGAAGATATGAAATCCCAGAAAGCTATTTGATTGTGGAAACCAGCGGGCAATCGGTTCCCCCTGCGCTACCCGGCGGTACTGCTTTCTGTCGATTCGCAGTGAAAGGGTTAGGAGCGAATCTTTCTTTTGATTTCTTTCAAGCGGCAGGAAGTATCTGAGCAGCTCTTTCAGCGCGCCCGGCTCCGGACGATTGTCATCATCCAGAAGCCAGATATATTCCGCGTCTTTGAATTCCAGGGCCAGTTTTAAGCCGGCCTTAAACCCTATCGCCGAGCCGCGATTATGCCCCAGACTGACCGTGACAAGTTTTAACCCCGTTAACCTCCTTGCTTCGGCCACAAAGTCATGTTCCGCCCCGTTATCCACCACGATTATCCTTGAGATTGCATCCTCGGCCGCGACCGCCTGCAGGACTGATTTCAGATAGTCCCATCGCTTGCCGTAAGTAACAGTCACCACCGTTACCCCGACAGACTTGGGAATATATTCAAACTGCGAACTCATCCAGGATTGAATCAGAAACTGTCACTGATTTGTTGGTAGGATGGGCTTTTTCTTGGATATAGATTTTTCTCAATCTGGCTGAGCACAAAGTAAAGAGCAACAGTTCCGATATCAACAGCGACAGCGAGCTTCCTATATCTTGTAAGTAGTACGAAAGTGTCAAGCATACCGGCAGATTGACCAACCCGACCACCACAACGAAGAGAGTGAAATCTCTCTGTCGCTCAAGATTTATCAATCCCACCAAGCCCAAGAGAGCGGACAGACCTCCGAAAACAATGGCAACGCTCATGATAATGATATCATACTTGAAACTCTCTATGCTGCCTGGCAGAAAGACTCTGGCGATGACCGGCTGAAATAATACAATAGCTACAGATAGAGTAAGCATAATAAGAAAATAGTAGCGCGATAGCCGGAGGAGTGTCTTCACAGATTCCATTATCGTCAAGGCGGTGAATTTGCGACCGATGAACGGAAAGAGCGACTGCGTCACCGGGGTAATCATCGATTGCACTGCCTTCACAATCTTTTCCGCAATGGCGTAATACCCGACTATGTTGTAGGAGGCAACAAGGCCAAGAAGGAAGACATTCGAGTTGCGATAAAGAGTTATAGCCACTGTAGATACAAAAAGGCTCCAGCCGCTTCTCAACTTGTCTAACATGCCCTTAAGACTGGGCATATTTAAGCTCAGGCCAAAGCGGACCTTTGCCAGAACCAAACCAACTATACCTGCCGTCAACATTCCGAGCGCGTTTAACAACGGTACTATGATGAAGTCATCCGGCTTCTTAATGATCAGAAAGATCAGGACTAAAAAAATGGCGCGCGCTGAAATATTCAGAGCCGATATAAACTTCATCTGCTCCATTCCCTGGAAAAGCCAGTTCGGCATTATTGCCTGCCCCAGAATCGCGCCAAATGTCAATAAGTAAAGCAGCTTATACTCGCCGAATTTTTCGAATGTGAACAGCAGTATAAGCAGAAGAAAAAACGATGATATCATCAGAGCCAATTTCGCAAAAATGACCTCGGAGAATACGCGGGAGACTCTCTCTTTGTCGGCCCGTGATATGGCGATTTCACGGGTCGCCGAGAGATTGAATCCATATTCAGTAACGGCATTGAAATAGGCTATCAACGATTGCGCAAACATTATCAGCCCGAATTTTTCCGCCCCAAGGACTCTCGCCAGGTAGGGAAAGCTCACCAGCGGCAGTATGTAATTGGCCCCCTGAAGAAGCCCCAGAGACAGAATATTCTCCAGAACCCGTTTCTTTTCGCTCGGTGGAAATAACGGCTTCTCCGCTGATACTCCCGCCCCTGTAGTTTTGGCTGAGGTTCCTCTGGCGTCGGTCTTATCCATTAAGAAACATCCCGTTTCCCGGTCGCCGCGGAATCTCGAAATCACCCCGCCACGACCTTCCTAAACTTCCCTGTTTTCCCGCCCGGACCGTCTTTTCACGGACACGTCGCGCTTGTCACGCGGTCCCATCCTCGCCTCTATTTACCCCCGATAAGCCGTCCTGTCAATATAAAATCAGGCGCCAACTCCCCTCCTGCCGGCCGCGACCTCTACCGCAATCGGCTCTCCAGCGCTCCAATGAGCGAATCCAGTCGCATCGCCTCCGGCGCCTGACCGCGAAACCGCTGATATATCCCCAGCGCCTCCTCCATCTTGGCGCGCTCATCGCTTCCCGAAAGAAGATTCGCCAGGTTAAGCCAGGTCAAGGGGCTGTTCGGATTCAACTCCAGACTCCGGCGGAAATTCTCCTCGGCTTTATCAAACTGCCGCAAATTAAGGTAATTGACCGCCATATTGGCATACCCTTCCGCCGCCGGGCCAAACCGCTCCAGCGTCTGCGCCAGGACTTGATTCGCCTCTTCATACTGATTCAGGGAGGTCAGAGCATTGGAATACTGAAGGTAATAGTTCGGTTCGGTCGGATACTCTATCATCAGAAAGCGCCAGTATTTTGCCGCATTCTTCTTGTCATTCAACTTGGTATATAGTTCCGCCAGAAGAGGCCAATAGATTTTTTCGTTGTCGCCAGTGGCAACCATCACGGCAATCGCGCCCAGCGCCCCCTCGGTATTGTCCGTGGCGCGGTACAGTTCAATCAATTCCCGGTTGATTCTGCGGTCGCGCGGGTAGAGCTTGTCGGCCCTGCGAAAGTACGACAGCGCCGAATCAGTAACCCCTTCCTTCTTGTACGCTTCTGCCATGGTCATCAGAATTTCTTTGTCCGACGGAGCCAGGCTCATTGCCTTAGTCAAATAGACCAGAGCCTTACGGTTCTCTCCCTTCTCCAGCGAGGCAGCGGCCGCTTTTTTGAGTCCGGCCAGGTCGGTTGGTTCTTTACCGCAGCCGGCAATAAATAAAAGCAAAATCAACGGGCAGAGCGCCCACGCCAAAACTTTAACCATATTTTAATTATACTCCTTTGCATCTTGATTTTCAAGCGCCAATAAGCGATTTTACCATGATGAAACAGCGACTGATACTCTCTTTATTCCTCCTGCTTTCTATCTCGCCGCTTCATGCCGGAGAAAGTCTCGAGTTTCCGCCGGGAAAAATGGCGGTGGTTATCACTGTCCCCCGTTTGCCGGAAAACCTCGAATATAACAGTGACAATTTTATGGAATGTCTCGCCAGCCATCTTGATTATTATCTCTGGTTAAAAGGGTTCCAGTTCGATATTTTCCCCTCCGAAGCAAAGCTCACCCTCAATGACCCTGAAACCATTTCGAAATTTGGCGACTATGATTACCTTTTGCAACTGACACCGAAACCAAAATTCCGCCGGGTCAAAATTAAATCATCTTCTCCCGCCGTCATTGAATACACCGCCGTCATCGAACTGCGGACAGATTTCTTTCGTCTCGATTCATCAGTCTATCTTATAAAAGGGAAGAAAAGCAGTGCCCGCCCTCTTGAAAACTGGGTGGCTACCGATGATTCCCTGCTTCTCCGGAAAGGGCTTGGTCATGTGGAGCCGCCTGATTTTGTTCTCAAGCGACTTCTCTCCGAAGCGCTCTCGTTTCTCCCGCGATTGCCGCCGGTGAAAGAATCCTATAAACGTTCCCGGCCGCTCAAACTGCTGATAGATTCGCGCATCGCCAACGACATTAAAGGAAATATGGAAAAAGACCTCCTGCGCGGCGTCGATTATGTCGCACGCTCCCTCTGGAGGCAGTTCAAGGTGGGATTGCATCCGGCCGCAGTGGAATATTTTACGGTCAAGGAGCTGTCGTACACCGATATCGAGCGGCTGCTCCGCTCTTTTATCCGCGGCGGCTTGCCGCCGTCGGATACCCTGACAGTGGCGGTCTTCCGACCCGATAACAGTGAAGATTATTATATCGGTGACGGCAATATTCAGGTTGGGCTGTCCGACCTCGGGCGCAAACTGGCGGTTATCGCCGAAATCTCCCCGCCGCATACCGGGCTTCGCGAATGGAAAGTCTTCCTTGAGGGGCAACTGCTGCTGCACGAGATTGGTCATCTTCTCGGCGCCGTGCATGTCTCCGACCTCAGTTCCATCATGACTATCCGTCCTACCTGGCTTTCCAGTGACCGCTTTGACCGCCTCAACGACCGGATTATCCGCGCCGGGCTTGAAGACGGCGACGCTTTAAATAAGATAACATCCTATTTAATGCTGGTGCTTAAATCTGTCGAAGAGAGCGAGTATCCTCTGGCGGAGCTCCCCTCGACCTTCTTTTCTTATATCAACCTCAATCATAAAGAGCTGATGATAAACCGTCTGGCCGAGACCACATTGGGCGCGGCAACCCTTGCCGCATCCGACGGATATCGCGCCTACCTTATGAAAGATTTCATCGGCGCCCGCGACCGGTTCAGTCGCGCGCTTGCCGAAAATCCCAATCAGGCCTCTTTTCATTACTACCTGGCGCAGGTATCGACCGGACCGGAAGCGTTTCTGCATCTGAATCAAGCCGCTGCCTTAGGGTATTATAGCGCTCTTCACGAGTTGGTTCTGAAACGAAAATAGCGGCCGCTCCCTTCCGGCAGACATTCCCGATATTTTTACTTGGTGGAATCGGGCTGTTGTATAATATTATGCCATGCCCAAGAAAGATATTAGACTGATATATATATTATCGCTTCTTCTACTGGTCACGGTGGCGGCGCCTTCGCGCCTGAAGGCCGGCGATAAGGAAAAGAAAACCAAAATCCTGACCACCTTTTTCCCTGTCTATCTGTTCACTCTCAATCTGACCTATAATATACCTGACCTGCAGGTCGATATTCTTCTCCCCGGCGATTACGGCTGCCCGCACGACTTTTCTCTTGCCCCAGAAGATATCAAGAAAGCGCATTTAGCCGACCTGGTTATTATCAACGGTCTGGGACTGGACGACTTTGTTGAGGATATTCTTGCCGGGAAAGATGAGATTGCGCTCATTGATGCCGCTTCCGGTATCGCGCCGCTTCCTTCCCGGGCAACTCATGCCGCTCATAATCACGAAGGTAATGACAGCCGTTGGAATCCCCATCTTTTCGCCTCCCCTCTGCAGGCGCAAGCGATGATTTCCCGGATAGCGGCCTCGCTGACGCAGTATCTTCCCCAATATGCCGACAGGATAAACGCCAACGCCGCCGACTACAAGGAACGGCTCGATTCTGTTGTGACTCAGTATCGGTCGCGGTTGACCAATCTCTCTAATCCAAAAGTCGCCGCGGTTCATGAAATCTATGATTATCTGGCGCGCGATTTTGGATTCCAGATAGTTGATATTATAGAAAAGGAGCCGGGTCAGGAACCGTCCGCCAGGGAAACTATTGCCCTCTCCGGAGAATTGCGCCGGAATAAGATTGCCGCCATTTTCGCCGAGCCGCAGTATTCGGAACGGATGGCGCGAACTCTGGCGTCGGAACTGAAAGTTCCGGCATATGTCATCGACCCGGTTGCCACAGGACCTTCCAATCCACCTCGCGATTATTATGAGACCGTTATGCTTGAAAATCTTGAAAACCTGGTTAAGGCAATGAAATGACAGACTTACCGTCACCGGCAATTCGGTTTCAGAATCTTTCGGTCTCCTTTGATGGCATCAAGGTGCTGGAGAATATCACCGCCGAAATTCCGGCCGGTTCCGTGACCGCTCTGATTGGGCCTAACGGCGCCGGCAAAACCACCGCCCTCAAAGTCATTCTTAACAAGGTTCCCTATAGCGGCAAGGTGCAGTTTCTTACTGCGGAGGGTCAGAGTGTTACCCCTCGCTTTGGATATGTGCCGCAGGTGCTCGATTTTGACCGCGGCATCCCGATGACCGTCATCGACTTTCTGGTCATGCCCCACCAGAAAAAGCCGCTTTGGCTGGGGCGGCGCCGCGCGCTCGTCGAAAAAGCGGAAGAAAATCTGAGTCTGGTCGAGGCGGCGCATCTGGCGCCACGCCCCCTCGGCAAACTCTCCGGCGGTGAACTGCAGAGAGTTCTTTTGGCATCGGCTCTCTCCGGAAACCCCAATCTGCTTCTTCTTGATGAGCCGGTTTCCGGCATCGATATCGCCGGCGAAAGACTCTTTTGTGACCTCCTCGAATCGATTCATCATCGCCGCCACTTCACTATGGTTATCGTGAGTCACGACCTCTCGGTCGTCACCAATCATGCCGACCATGTTATCTGTCTCAATAAATCGGTTATCTGTCATGGTGAAACCGCCAGGATTCTCACCCCGGAAAATCTACAGGCGGTTTTCGGCCATCATATTGAAGTCGTCCGGTACCCCCACCCGGAGAAGCATAAGCATGATTAGGTTGCCGTTGAGATGAACCTGTACGACTTTTTATATCAAGCGGTCGGGACGTTGCTCCCTTTTGAATGGGCGCAATCGACCTTCATAATTCGCGCCTTCATCGGGCTGACGCTGTTGACTCTTCTCTGCGGGGCTATCGGCATAATGGTTGTAAACTTCCGGATGGCTTTCTTCTCCGATACCATCAGTCATTCCGCCTTTACCGGCATTGCTTTGGGGCTACTCTTCGGCTTGAACCCCTGGGTGACGCTGGTAATCTTCGGGGTCATCATAGGCCTGGGGATAATCAAAGTCAAAAGGCATACCGAACTTTCGACCGACACCGTGATCGGCGTCTTCTTCTCAACCGTCATTGCCCTCGGGATTGCGATTATCTCCGCCCGTCGCGGGCTCAGCCGCGACCTGCAGAGTTATCTTTTCGGCGACATTCTCACTATCACGGAGACCGAACTGACCGCCATGATTCTTCTTTTCCTCCTCGCCGTGGTCTTCATCTGGCGCACTTACAACAAGTTGCTCATGATCGGTCTGCATCAGGACTGGGCTTTTTCCAAAGGTGTCAATACCACTTTATATGAATATTCCTTTGCCGCGCTTCTGGCGATAGTGGTAACTTTCAGTATTCGCGCCGTCGGCTTGCTTCTGGTCACGGCCATGCTGATTCTTCCTGCCGCCTCGGCGCGTAACATTGCCCGCAACTCCGGAACGCTCTTCTGGTGGTCCGGGGCACTCGCTTTTGTCTCCTCTCTGCTGGGGTTAATCGCTTCACTGGCTTGGAATATCGCTACCGGGGCGGCGGTCATCCTGGTCGCCTCCGCCATTTTCTTTGGCACCAGTCTTTACAACCTGGTTCGCTACCGTCGCTAACCAGCCCTGACTTATTCTTCTCCCCCGCAAATTTTGCATTTGATTCGCGCCCCCTGCTCTGCGTCAATAAATTGTGAGATGGCAACTTAATCAAGGAGACGCATTCAGGGCAAAAAAACGTCTGAGGGCTTGACAAACCGCCCCCTTTATGGTAATTTCACAAGGCTTTTTTGTCCGCCCGCGGTTGCGGCGGATTGGAATTTAGAGCGGTTGCCGGTTCTTCTGGTTAAGGGACGGCAACCCTGAGGTGACTGGGAAGAATTGTTAGCATTTATATTTACGGAGATGAGAATGGGAATATTAAGGTATTCCGCCTTTCTTTTTTTGCTGCTGATGCTGACCGCATCGCTGGCTTTCGGCGGCGGCTTTACTTTTGACGGCATCGGGGTCAAAGCGAGAGGCATGGGTGGGGCATTCCGCGCGGTGGCTGATGACTGGTCGGCCGCTTATTACAACCCGGCCGGTTACGCCCGTATTCAGGACAACTATATTGCGGCTAATCTCGCCGCTATGCATAATCGTTACTGGACCAAGCCGAATATTTACTGGGGTGACCAGTACGAATCCGGTTTCTTCAATGGTCAGGATATCGCCAATCATCATGAAATCCTCAATGTTCCCCAGGGCGGAATTCTGGCCCGTCTTCCTGTCTGGGGCGAGACCGTTTTTGGTTTCAGCATCATCCAGAGTTTCGACCAGAACCTCAACTGGGAGTTGTACCAGAACCTCCCCGGATACAATCCGCAGGATTATCCCGACCGCCAGTTCCATAATAATCTCGATGCCGTTGAATTTCAGGTTACGGCCGCCCGAAACTTTCTTGACGACAAACTCTCCCTCGGTGTCGGACTGGCTGTGGTCCGCGGCGATTTATATTTTACCGATGTCGTCCTGCACCGCAATCCAATGCCCTCCCCGATAAGCGACCGCCCCTACGAAAAAATTCCGCAGTGGTACCGTGCTGACGGCAACGGCTGGGGATTTGGCTTACGCGCCGGACTGCTCTATGACCTTACCGAAAAACTGAGCGGCGCTTTTGTCGTTTCCGGACCTACCTCCATGAATGTCACAGGCGAAACCGAGTCCCGTTTCTATATGCCGCTAAATCCCTCGGCTATCCAGAACTACGGCTATCGTCCCGGCGACGAGGAGTATCTCTTCTCGGCCGGCGAAATTGTTATGATAAAGTCCGATTTCGAGACCGATATCGACCTGCCGGCTTCAATCGCAGGCGCCGTTTCATACCAGGTCAATGATAAATTGACCGTCGCTGTTGACGCCGAGATGACTTTCTGGTCATCCTTTAAAGGGTACGATTTCAGCTTTACCAAATTCGAAGGTCTCAAGGACCCCAGTTTTGTCAACGCCAATGATTCTCTCTTGACCCGGCAGCATGCCCTGCCGGTGGTCTGGGATGATGCCTTTCGGGTTATGGCCGGCGCCAACTACCGCGCTCTGCGCTTCCTCGAACTCCGCGCCGGTTTTGGTTTCGACCAGTCGCCTGTGACCGGCGAAACCTTTACCCCTTATTTCTTCGACCTTGGCGATAAACTCAGCGTCAGTTTCGGCTTCGGTTTCGAAGTTAATCAATGGAACCTCGATTTCGCCACCGGATATACCAAACAGGATGACCTCACTGTCAGCGAGATGACCTTTAATGACGACGGAACATTAAAGAACATGACCGGTGATTACCGCGGCACCAACTACCAGACCGTCCTGGGTATTTCATACAGGTTTTAGGAGGTCCCGTCCATGTTTAGAACATACTCGATAATAGCATCCTTAATCTTGCTGGTCGGATTGCTTGCCGGATGCAGCGACCGGGGCATTACCTCAAAAATTGACGTTTACGACAGCGGTTATATTCTTCCCGGCCAGCATTCCTTTGCCTTTTATCTGAATAAATCGATGTTCTCCTCGGCCGAAGACCCGTATCTCGTCCGTTTCCGTATCTATTCTCCGCCCGAATTCACACAGCAGAATCTGGGACAGCCCTATCCGGTCCTCTTCCTGCTTTCACCCTTTGGTGAAGACGAATTCTTCTATTTTAATCATGGTCTTAAGGCGGTGGCGGACCGTCTTATCGGCACCGGCAAAATCCAGCCAATGTGGATTGTCTGCGTCAATGGCGCTAATGCCTATGGCGGCTCCTTTTATGGCAACTCCGAAGCGGGCGGACTTTATGAATCAATCATAGGCAGAAAAGACTCTACTCTAATGTTCAATGACGCCCGTGCCAGCCTTATTGATTATATTGATGCCATCTTCAACACCATTCCGGAGCGCGCCTCGCGCGGCATTTCCGGATATGGCATGGGCGGCTACGGCGCTTTCCGAATTGCTTCCAAATATCAGGAGAATTTCAGTTCCGTTTCGGCTATAACCGCTCCGCTCGATTTTGACGGCGCCACCGGCAATGGCGGACTGATTCCTTATTTTGACGACATCATCGCCAATCTCGACACCACCTATCGCGCCATGGATACCACCTCCGAGGATATCTTTCGCACCATGATTCTTGCCGCCGCCTGCAGTTTCTCCCCCAATGACACCGGCGTGGTGAATGACGGCAATGTCATTACCGATTCGACCACCCTGTTAATCACACCGAGCGGCGCCGGCAGAGTGAAGATTCATCTGCCATTCGATTCCACAGGCGCGGCGCATACCTCTATCTGGAACCTCTGGCTGGCAAACAACATCGAAGCCATCCGGACCGCCTATCCCCCGACTCTGGCACAGGAAATCATGTTGATAAACACCCCCGAAGCGCAGTACGGTTTTTATCAACAGACTCTCGATTTCCATAATTATCTGACCTCCCAGAGTGTGGAACATCAATATCTGGAATTCGTGGGATATCCCGGCTACCCTTCGGTCAGAAGTGAGTACATTTATGATATTCTGGAGGCAATCCTGATTTTCCATTCGGAAAATATGGCGGGAGCCAACGACTGAAGATAACCAAAATCGATAAAGCCGGGGAGGTGACCTTCTCCGGCTTTTTAATTGTATGAATGACGAGAAGCAGTACGATTTGATTTCCATCGGGGCGCACCCGGATGATGTCGAAGTTGGCACCGGCGGTGTCCTCATCGGACTTAACAAGAACGGCTATAAAACCGGTATTGTCTATCTCACCGCCGGCGAAATGGGCACCGGCGGCACCCCGGAAATCCGCGCCGAGGAAGCCCTCAATGCTGCCCGCCTGATGGGCTCCGACCTCATTCATACATATGACTGGGGCGACACGCGATTATTCGACAGTTATGAGAAGAGAATCGAACTGGCAACGCTGATTCGTCGGCATAAACCGTCAATCATCCTGGCGCCGTATCCTCATGTCGGCCATGGAAAACGCCAATCGCACCCCGACCATGTCGCCGCCGGACAGATTGTTATCAATGCCGCCAACTATGCGACCCTTAAAAAAATGCCTATCCCGGGGGAGCCGCATTCCGTTAAGCGCATTTTCCATTACTTCCTGCCCCCCGGACTCAGTCCCAGCTTTATTGTCGATATCACCGAGCAGTTTGAGCAGTGGCTCGACGCCCTCAAGTGCCATCAGTCACAGTTCCTCAATCCGGAAAAATCGCGCGACTATATCTGGTCGTTAGAATCGATGGCGCGTTCCTTCGGACAGCAAGCCGGATGCAGATATGGCCAGGGGTTCTACCATGTAGAACCGATTCGGATTGTCGATTTATTTGATTTGGTTAAAAAATAACTTAAGGCGCTCAACATCGGGCGCTGTCAAGCTTCTTTTCCGCAAGTAAAAAGAGGGCTGACTCGGTAAAATGCAGCGAGCCATTGCGGCGCGCCAGAGCCAGAAATATATCCTGCCGCACTCTTGCCTTATCCTCCTCCGACAACCCCTCGAGATAATTCTCATCCACGATGGAGTTGATACGGGTCAGATAATCCTGAGGCGTAACCGGGTCTTCCGTGGTCAGACGAAAACTGCGGCGAACCTCCATACCGGCGCGGCGCAGCTCATCTTCCGCCCCTTTGAGATTATAAACTTTCGCCCCGAGAAAACGATAGAAATCTTTCTCAATTGGCAGCAGGTCGGGATTCCGTCTGGCGGCATGGCGAAGCGCTCCAATGAACTCCCGGTAAACAATCTTGGAAAGGGTCACCAACCCCAGTCGGCCGCCCGGTTTGAGGACGCGATGAATCTCCGCCAGATGACGTTTCTGGTCGGGCACCCAGGGGAAGACCAGCGAGGAGATGACAACGTCAAAGCTATTGTCGGGGAAATCCAGATAGAGGGCGTCACCGACCTGAAAGGTGACATTGGTTGCCCCTTCTTCCGCCGCCAGTCCTTTTGCCAGCTCAATCATATTGGATGAGATATCAATTCCGGTAAGATGTCCTTGGGGCAGGCGGCGGGCCGCTTCCAGAGCGATAATTCCGGGACCGCAGCCGACATCGAGAAGTTTCTCATCTCCCCGAAGTTTCAGCTCATGCATTAAAGTCTGATAGTGGGCGTGACGATGCGGCGTTACCTTCGCCATATAGTCACGCGCCACCCGATGAAACGAGTGAACACGCATAATTACCTCCTGATTACTATCTGTTCGCGTGGTTTTAATTGTCTCATTGCATTTGCCTTTCATTGTTCGAAAGTTCCATCATACCCATATTCTCACAAGGTCGAAATCTGCGAATGATTTCGACCTTCTCCGTATGCACACACTCACCTTTTTCCCACCAGCTTCTTTTCGACCGCCGCCAATGCCGCTTTCAAATCATCTATCAAATCCTCAACATCTTCCAGACCGACCGACAGCCGCACCAGCCCGTCATCTATCCCCCGCGCTTTCCTGATTTCCGCCGGAATGGAGGCATGAGTCATTGTCGCCGGATGATTTATCAGCGACTCCACCCCGCCCAGTGATTCCGCCAGAATGAAGATA
>JBFMEF010000200.1 GCA_040753495.1 Candidatus Zixiibacteriota bacterium | reverse complement strand
TAACGAGTCATCCCGCGACCCGAAACACCGTTGAAGGGCACGCCCAGACCTATAGACTTCTCGATGACCCGGCCGAGCGGGAAATTTTGACCACAACTTCAGATTTGACTGGCGAGCCGATCAGCCGGTATCTTTCGATAGTCCGGGCGCCGGAAGATATGTATGCCAACAGCCGTCTGAAACGCCATATGTTTCAGAAGACCGGCACCTGCACTGGCGGAAGGTGTGTGGGCTGGAATGCGCTCAATGCCATCTATATTACTTCCTGGGAAATCGACAAGAAATACGGCACCGGATATCACAGCCGTTTCATGCGCTGGCTAAAAGAGGCGCAGCATTCTGATATCACCATCTCGGGAGCCCTGACCGACCCGAAAGGGGAC
This sequence comes from Candidatus Zixiibacteriota bacterium, assembly GCA_040753495.1. NCBI lineage: Bacteria > Pseudomonadati > Candidatus Zixiibacteriota > Candidatus Zixiibacteriota bacterium. The sequence goes on along the minus strand of JBFMEF010000200.1, from coordinate 11,340 downwards.
CGCACCAAGACACCGTCGGCCCAGGATGACCCCGATATGTCACTGCGGATTGTGGAGCGAAGGAAAGATGGTATCGTGGTTCGGGGCGCCAAAGTTATGATTTGCGGAGTAGCGGCATCGAATGAGATATTCGTGCTTCCCGGTTCGGCATATAAGGAGCCCGATAGGGATTATGCGGTGTCATTTGTGGTTCCGCGGGATATTGAAGGTTTGACGATTGTGGAGACTCGTCGCCCCAGCGACACCAGAGAAATGGAAGAGGGGTTCGACATCCCGGTCAAGGAGGGGGGAATTACACAGGCATATCTGCTGTTTGAAGATGTTTTTGTCCCGATGGAGCGGGTGTTTATGGCGGGGGAATTTGATTTCTCTTTCAATGCCATCAAGTATTTTATCAGTTCCTACCGGGCGGCGATTGGAGGATGTGTCGCTGGTCAGGGGGATGTCAAGATAGGCGCCGCTGTTCTGGTGGCGCGGGCAAACGGATTGTCTTCGAAAGCGTTCACCGATAAAATCACCAAGATGCATATAAACAACGAGACCACTTACGGAATGGGAATAGCGGCGGCGGCGATGGGGAAGAAACATCCTTCCGGAGCCTGGGTCTGTGATTTGCTGCTTTCGAATGTAAATAAGGTGCATGTGGCGACGCTGCCATATGAGACCTCTCTTCTGGCGCAGGATATCTCAGGCGGTATCGCCGAGACCGGCTGTATTCCGTCATATAAGGATATCAAGTCCGAGCGCTATGGAGCGCTTCTGGAAAAATATCTGAAAGCGAAGCATTCGGCGGAGGCGCGCGTCCGGGCGGCGCGCCTTGTCGAATGGGCGACTATCGGAGCCGGGGTGCCGGGATGTATGCATGGCGGCGGCTCTCCCGATGGCGCCAAACTGATGATTCGGGCATCGGAAAATCTTGAAGAAAAGGTTGCCATTGCCAAGAGGCTGGCCGGAATAACCGAAGAGATTCCGGAACCGGAGACAAAAAAATAGGACAGGACATCGCTGAATGATTTGTCATTGGTAGCGGGCAATAGAATTTTGTTGTTTAAGTTGGAAGTTCTTTGGGGCAGTTCGAAGAGGAGCCTTATGGTTTAGGCGGCGGTTGATGTACGATATCAACTATCTCTTTGACCGCCCGCTCCAGACCGACCATTACGGCGCGGCAGACGACAGCATAGCCGACAGTAAACTCCTCCACCAATCCCAAATCGAGAATCGGGCGGATATTGCGGTAGTTCAATCCGTTGCCGCAATAAACCATCAAGTCCAGCTTTGATGCCAGCTGTGCCATCTGCTCCAGTTTGTCCAATTCCGCTTCAGCTCGCTCCAGAGAATCGGCGGCGACATATTTGAAAGCGTTCAACTCGACGGCATCGGCTTTCGCTTTTGCCGCCTGCTTTACTGCTTCAATCTCCGGGTCAACGAAATAGCAGACATTGATGCCGGAATTTTTCAATGAGGCAGCGCTCTCGCCATAAAGGTCTCGGTTGTGGTCGAGGTCAATGCCGCTTTGGATACCGGGATTTTCATCGGTGAACGGCATGAAAGTTACCATCCAGGGCTTGACTTCGAGAGCCCGCTCCATCAGGTCATCGGCCGGCTCCATCCGCAGGTTCAGTTTGGTCTTGACCATCTCTTTGAGGATATAAAGGTCGCGGTCGCGAATCGCTTTGCGGTCCTCCCGCAGATGGCAACAGATACCATCGGCGCCCGCTAATTCCGCTATGACGGCGGCCTGCGAGGGGTCCGGTTCGCGGAGATGTTTTATCTCCCGCAGAGTGGCAAAATGGTCAACCTGAATTGAGATTAACGGCATAATTCTACCTGAACCAGAAGACGTTATCGTTTTCAAATATTGATATCAAGCATTTTTTACGGACAGGACCGCTTTGGTCAGGCGGATGAAGTCCTCGATAGCGAGCTGCTCGGCGCGTATATTCTGCGGCAGTCCCAACGAGGCAATGGCGGCATGGATATCTTCACGGGTCATACCCGGGAGATGCAGAAGGTTATTGGAGAGAAGTTTTCGCCGCTGATGGAATGCCTGCCGGACAATCCGCTCAAAGTCATCCCAGAACGGGATATGATGTTTCTCATTGGCGGAGAAAAGAAGGGTGGCTGATTTGACATTAGGCGGCGGGTAGAAAGCGCCACCGGAGATGCTCATCACTTTCCTGATATCGAAAAAGCATTGGTGGAAGATAGAGATCGGCGCCCAGTCTTTGCTATCAGGAGAGGCCGCGATGCGGTCGGCAAGCTCTTTCTGGGTGGTGATAACAGCGCGCGTTATAGTTTCCCGGAAGCGCAGCATCCATTCCAGAAGGGGGGAGGTGATATCGTACGGAATATTGCCGATGAGCTTGAATTTTTCGGCGGTGTATTCGTCCGGAATGACGGCAAGGAAATCGCGGTTTAGGATAGTGACATTTTTATAGGGGGCGAACTTGTTATTGAGATTTTCTAACAGGTCGCGGTCGATTTCAAAAGAATAAAGTCGGGCGCCGGAGGCGGCGATGATTTCGGTCAAAATGCCGCGGCCGGCGCCGATTTCGAGAACGGTGTCAGCGGCGCCAGGCTCCAGAAAGGCGACTATCCGCTCGGCGATGCCGCGGTCGGTCAAAAAATTCTGAGAAAATCTTCGCTTGGGCATAAAAAAACAAGACAATATCAGCCGCCAAAAGTCTCCTCCAGACGATAAACTTTGCGGCAGTTGCGGTCGGTCACTTTTTCGATTTCTTCAACGGAAAGATTCCGAAGCGCCGCCAGTTTCTCGGCGACAACCCGGACATATGCCGGTTGATTGGTTTTCCCTCGATACGGCACCGGCGCCAGATAGGGGCTGTCGGTCTCAAGAAGAATTCTGTCCAACGGCACACCGGCGGCCACGGCCGCCATTCTTGAATTGGGGAAGGTTATCACGCCGCCAACGGAAATATGGAAACCGATGCCGATGACCTGCATCGCCTCCTCGACTGTGCCGGGGAAGCAGTGAAATATACCGCCGGGAAGCCGGGGTGAGTATTCTTTGACAATTTCAAATGTCTCAGGGAAGGCTTCCCGAGTATGAATCACCACCGGCATCTGATGTTTAACGGCGAGTTCCAGCTGCTGGCGGAATACCTTCTTTTGCACCGGACGCGGCGAAAGGTCGCGATAATAATCCAGTCCAATTTCTCCGATGGCAACTACTTTGCTCTTACCCAGCAGAGCCGTCAGCTCCGAGGCGACGTCATCATTGTAGGTCCTGGCATCGTGAGGATGCACTCCGACCGTGGCATACACCGATTCGTACTTCATTGCCAGCGATACTGAGTTGCGGGAGGTTTCCAGGTCGGCTCCGATGTTAATCATGGTATGAACCCCAGCCTGGTGGGCCGCTTCGATTATGGAATCGAGCCGTCCGCGAAATTCCTTGAAGTCAAGATGGCAATGCGAGTCGGTCATCAGCTGATTGTCGCGCCGGCCGGCAGGTCGCTTTCCGGAACTACCAGGCAGAGTTTGCCATCCTTTTTCGCCGCCAGAAGCATCCCGTTAGATTCCACGCCGCGAATCTTTGCCGGCTTAAGATTTTTGACAACAACTATCTTCTTACCTTTGATATCATCCGGAGAATAAAATTCAGCTATTCCGGCAACGATTTGTCGTTTCTCCCCGCCAACATCGATTTGGAGCCGGAGAAGTTTGTCCGAGCCGGGCAGTTTCTCCGCGTCCAGCACTTCCGCCACCACCAGTTTAAGTTTGCCGAAATCGGCAATATCAATCAAGCCGTCAGCGGAGTCGCCGGATTTTTTGCGCGAGGGCTCGCCCCTCATTTCAGAGGTTTCCTTGCGGGGGAATATCGACTCTGCCAGACGAACCGGAATCTCCGGTTCCAGATGGTAGAAAGTGGCGGCATTTTCTTTCCGCAGATGTTCCTTGCCCAAGCCGAATACAGAGAGAATCTGCCGCGACTTGCCGGGTATTACCGGCGACAGCATAATGGCGGCGATGCGAATGACCTCCGAACAGGCATAGAGAACGCCGCCCGCTTTTTCCCTCTCTCCGTTCTTGACCAGTTTCCAGGGGGCGTTGGTATCAAAGAAACGGTTGGTCATCCGAACCAGATTCATCGCCTCCTCGATAGCCGAGGTTATCTCGAATTTATTGATATGCCCCATGATTTTGTCGGGAACATCTTCGGCCGATTCTATCAGCTGCTGAAGCCCCTCAAGATTCTTTACGGGAGGCGGCAGCAAGCCATCAAAATTAGCCACAATCATCTTGGCGACGCGGGAGACAAGATTCCCCAGGTCGTTGGCGAGGTCGCTGTTGTACTTTGTCGCCAGTCGTGAGACCTGAATATCGCCGTCGGCTCCAAACGGATATTGCGTCAGCAGAAGATATCGGGTGGCATCAGAGCCGAATTGCGCCACAAGGTCATTGGGGTCAATCATATTGCCCAGCGACTTGGACATTTTTTCACCGTCAACAGTGAAAAAGCCATGGACAAAGATGGTCTGCGGCAGGGGAAGCTTTGCCGCCATTAAGATGGCGGGCCAATAGATGCAGTGAAATTTGAGAATATCTTTTGCCATCAGATGCACCACTTCGGCGTCATACCACCACTTCCGGAATTTAGGCTCATCGCTGCCATATCCGATGGCGGTGATATAGTTGGAGAGGGCGTCAACCCAGACATACGCCGATTGCGACGGGTCGAACGGAAGGGGGATGCCCCATTCGACTCTCTCCCTGGAGGCGGAGAAGTCGCCCAGGTCCTGGTTGAGCAAGCCCAGGACTTCGCGCCGTCTTTCATCCGGAAGAACCAGCATTTCATTTGTCTCAATTACTTTTCTGACTTTGTCCAGATAAGAAGTCAGGCGGAAGAAGTAGTTTTTTTCTTTGAGAATTTCCGGTTTGCGCCGATGGTTGGGGCAGAGACCATCGACCAGCTCTTTTTCGGTCAGGAATTTCTCGCAGCCGACACAGTAAATCCCCTCATAGACTCCGGGATATATAACCGCCTGACCATCATCGGTCTTCGCGCCGTTGAGCAAAGTGAGGAGCTTCTGGACCGCTTCTTCGTGACGGCGGTCGGTGGTGCGGATAAAGTCGTCGTACTCGACAGAGAGGGCTTCCCAGGCTTTCTTGAAATGCTGCACGACCTCGTCACAGAACTCTTTGGGGGCTTTGCCGGTGGCTGCCGCCGCTTCGGCGATTTTAGTGCCATGCTCATCAGTGCCAGTCAGAAAATAGGCTTCCCGTCCGGCTAAACGCTGATACCGCGCCAGAAGGTCAGCCGCAACCGTGGTGTAGGAATGGCCTATATGAGGACGGTCATTTACATAGTATATCGGAGTCGTTACATAGTATGGTTTTTGCAAAAGACGTCCTCCCCTTATTCGGATTTATCGATATTGAGCGCTTCCCGCCACTTGGAAAAAAATGAGGTCTGTTTCCGTTCTTTCCGTTTGATATCACGGCCGTACACTTTGACCTCTTCTCCGCTGTCCAGTTTAACCACCATATAGTCTTCGAAGACATTAATGCGGTCGACGGTGCCGGAACCGGAGGGAGTGATATATTTCTCGCCTACTTCAGGATATTTCTTGCGGGTTTCGGAATAATGTTCCGACTCGTATTTGAGGCAGCAGAGCAGCCGCCCGCAATTTCCGGAAATCTTGGAGGGATTCAGCGACAAGCCCTGCACCCGGGCATCGGCGGTAGATATCGGGTCGAAAGACTTGAGAAACGATGTGCAGCATTGCTGCTGGCCGCAGACACCGTAACCGCCGATCCGCTTGGCTTCATCCCGGACACCAATCTGTCGCAATTCAATACGAGTCTTGTACTCCGAGGCAAGGTCGCGCACCAGGGCGCGGAAATCGACGCGATGCTCGGCGGTGAAATAGAAGGTCATCTTGTTGCGGTCAAACTGATATTCGATGTCGACCAGTTTCATTTCGAGGTTATGCTTCTTTATCAGGTCCAGCGTCTGTTTCCAGGCTTTCTCTTCATCCGAGCGATTCAGCTCCAGGTTCCGTTTATCTTCTTCGCTGGCAGGTCGCAGGATAGAACGCGGCTTATCCTTATCGGAAAAATCGATAGGAGTTATGATCTTCTTGTCGAGCAAACCGATATCCTCGCCGCGGTCAGCCTGCACTATGACATGCTCCTTAGGGCTTAAGGAGTGATAAAAAGTATTGTAATAGTACTCCCGCCGATTCCCCTTGAATGCTACTGTATATAATTCCGGCATATAATCTCCCTTAAAAGACTTAAAATAAGAATACGGTATTTAGAGTCAAGGAGATTGATTGATAACACGACGCATTCTTATAGCCAGCGCTGCCAATGCCAGCCGGGGATGGGTGTTGCGACGCAGTCCCAGGACGGTCAATTTTATCTCTTCGGTCAGCCGGGCAATGAGGTCCGAATCATAAATTTTTGCCGAAAAGCCGTCAATGTCATGAGCAAAATCGGAATTTATTATTCCGGTCGGATTGTCGTATTTGGCGCAAATCATATCGCCCAGAAAGGACTGCCACTGCTCCAGAACTCGTTCGGCATCGCCGCGGTCATTGCTTTTCAGGAGATTGTCAATCGTGTCCAGCGCCGCGGGAGTATCCTTTGAGAATAACCCTTTAAACATCAGGAATGACTTCTGTCGAAAGGAGATAGCGGTATCAGCGGTGTCTTCGGTTTCCGGCTGTTCGGAATCAGCGGGATTTGGAATATAGTTGAGGGCTTTGCCGATTGAGCCTCTTCCCAGTCGGGCGGCAACAGCCGCTTTTTCCTCGGGGAGGCCATATCGTTGAGTAAGATAGGCGACCGCTTCCGGCTGCGAAACAGGAGCAAACCGGACTTTCTGGGAGCGGGATTGGATAGTCGGCAAGAGATTTCCGGGAGAATTAGCGGTGAGAACAATGACAGTTTCGGGGGGCGGTTCTTCAATCAGTTTCAAGAGAGAATCGGCTGACGCCTGCAGCATTTTTTCCATCTGGTAAAAAAGGACGACTCGTTTCAATCCCGCCGCCGGCCGGATGGCGCATTTCTTTTTAATTTCGCGCGCGGCATCGATAGGGATAGTCAGCTGGCGGTTGCCGGTAACGATTTGATAAGGCTCCGCCTTCTTGGTTTGGAGGAACTCCCAAAACAGCTCGGCATATTCCTTGTCGTTCTTGTGGGGAGGCAGCGGCAAGGCAAAAAGCATTTCGGTAAAATTGAATCCGGTAATCAGACGGCAGTTGCGGCATTGCCCGCAGGAATCGACTATCTTGCCGTCATCGTCGCGCGCCAGTTTTTCGCAGTTGAGAAGAGCGGCGAGGGCAAGAGCCATCCCCCATTTCCCCACGCCGTCATCCCCATAAAAGAGATAGGTCGAGGCAACTTTCCCGCGATTGAGAGAGCCAAGCAGAATTTTCTTGGGAGTCTGCTGCCCGGGAATATCATTTAAGGTAATCAATTCTTATCCACTCCACCGGGTCGACCGGCTCTTTGCCCTGGCGCAGCTCGAACTTGAGCAGTCCGTTTTCGGAGAGCCCGAGCCGTTCCCCGCGCCGCACCAATTGTCGCGATTCGGCCGAGACGTTTTTCAGTCCGGCATAAGTCGAATAGTAACCATCCTCATGCTCAATAATAACAAAGATGCCATAACCGCGCAAGTTGCCGACATAGGCGACAACGCCGTCAGCGACGGCGACAACCGGCTTATTGGCTTCCCCTTTGAGCTCAATTCCGGGCGAGTACGACTTAAGTTTCGTGACCGGGTGGGTGCTCCAGCCAAATCCCTTAACAACTTTCCCGGACATCGGAGCGATCAGGCGCCCTTTATATGACACGAAATTGCCGGTTGTAAAATCGAAATCGGTGGCGATTTCAGAGCGCTCCCGCTCCTGGCGTTCTGATTCAAGACGGCTTATCAGCTCTTCCATCTGACGGGCCGCTTCCGAAAGGGAAAGGAGGCGGTCCGCTTCGGCGTCACGTTTTCGCTTCAACCGCGAAAGGTCCCTCTCGCGACGCTCCTTCTGCGTTGCCGCCAGGGTATATTCCTGCTTTTTCCGTCTCTGGGCGGAGCCAATCGTTTTCTCCTTATCCATCAAGGCGGCATACTCCGACTCCGCTTCCTTAAGAAATTCGGAGGCGCGCGACAGCCGGGCCCGGTCATAACCGGCAAACGCTTTCAGATAGAGGTATCGCCTGAAGGCATCCTCTTCCAGCTCGATTGCCCCCTCCGGTTGCAGAAAGTTCTCCTGCATCCCCTTATAATAGACGGCAAGGTTTTCGATATATCTGCTCCGCGTTATCTGGTACTTGCTCTGGGATTGCTCCAGTTCCGTCTTGGCGTTTCGAACGTTCTTGCGCGTTGTCTCCAATTGACTGGTCAACCGTTTGAGTACGGTTTCATTGATGGATGTCCGCTGCTCATAATTAAGAAGTTCCTTTTGAAGGCGTTTCTCCACCGCTTGCAGGGAATCGATATTGCGCTTCGACTGCTCTATTTCCTGTCTTATTTTTTCCAGTTCCCCTTTATGCTCCACCAGATTCTCCTGCTGTGATAAGGCCGGAAGATAAGCCAGGGTCAGGGAAAGCAGCAGAATAAAAGGCCTGAATTTAGAGCAACTCATTTTTTCCATACGGTCCCCATGAATCCGGCCAGCAACCCCAATGCGGCGGCGCCCAGGTAGAAGAGATACTGCTCGCTGCTGGCAGGATAAATAATCGTAACTTCCCGGATACTGACATAGCCTAAACTGTAATGGATTAGCATCCAGGAAGCAATTCCCGACAGCAAGGAGAGAAGCAAACCCTCGAGAACGTAAGGAAGCGAAGTAAGCGATATGCCGCCCCCCATCAGTTTAATCTGCGCGATTTCGTCCCGGTCATTGCGCGCCGAGAAGCGGACCGATTGAATCAGATTGAGAATGACGGCTATGATGATTACGATGCTGAGGAAGAGGACTATTTTGCCGATAAGCCGACGCGCCTCTTCCGCTTTCTCCAGCCATCGCTGGGCGTAGAATATTTCGGTAACTCCCTGAAGGTTGAAAAGTTGATTGCGGAAGGCTTCTAATGAGCGACTGGTCAGATAATTTTCCTTAAAACTGATGACAAGGGAACGGGGAAGAGGGTTCTCTTCAAATCCGTCCATCAGGTCAAGTCCCATCAGGCTGGTCAGCCGAGCGCGCGCTTCATCTTTTGAAACAAAAACCACGGTCTGCACGCCATCCAGTTTACTCAGGCTCTCGACAAAAAGAGCGATGGTGGAATCCGGAACGGAGTCATCCAGAAATGCCTCCACCTCAATTTGCGAAATCATTCTGGCATAATACGCCCCGGTACTCAAAGATGCCGTCCATGCCAGATTGAGTAGAAGGTACAGCAGGGTCAAAGAGAGAAATGTCCCCAGTGATGCCAGGGGACGGCGATACAGGTTGGTGAGCATTTTGCCCATGACATAAAAGGCGCGGTTCATTGCAGCTGCCCGTCAATAAGTTGGTATTCCCGAGCGCCCGGCACGGCAATGACTTTCTGCCCGGAAGTCAGTATCAACAAAGTATGCCCGGCGGCGGAGAGTCGTTTGAGAATATTAGTGGTTTCTTCAAATCGCGGCTGTTCCAGAAGCTCCAGCGGCTCATCAATTAAAAGAAGAGGCTGGTCGGCTATGACCGCCCGCGCAAACATTACCATCAGTTTTTCGCCCCGAGACAATGCCGATACCCGGTCGGACTTTCGCCCCGTAAGATTGAATTGCAGCAGCGCCTGCTGCAGCCGCTTTTTAATATAGGAGCGAGCATCGCCTCGAATCAATAACGGATAGAGAATATTTTCGGCGACGGAGAGACGCTCAATCAGGGAGAAGATTCCGCCGACACCGCCGATGCGGCGTCTGGTCTGTCTTTGTACCGCCGGGTTACGCGGGCTAAGTATATTGCCGAACAGGGTGACCGTTCCCGACTCGGGCTGACGTTGACCAACAATTATTTCAGCCAGGGCGGTTTTGCCGGAGCCGGTCGTGCCCCTGATGACCGCAGTTTCCCCCGCCGCAAGGGTAAAATCAAGATTCCGGAATACGATATAGCCGGCATCGCTTCGGGCCGTTATTCCGTGCAGTTCTACCAGTTTCTCGCGACTATTCAATTTGACATTTTCCTCACAAGCCTTAACTTAAATGAAACATATAATAATGCGGCCTGCAATTCAATTATTTTGGGAGATAATAATATGAAGATATTGCCGGGGAAGGTCTTTCTTGTAATCGCCTTGTTAATCACGGCGAGCGGGACGTCGGTTTACTCCGCGGAATGGAAAAAGATATCGCTGCCTCCGGATATCGGTCTGACCGGAATTCATTTATGTTCCGATACAGACGGTTTTGCGGTTACGGCGCGGGGGGAAATCGTTCAATTCTCCACGGAGAGCAAGGAGCTTAAAAGCGGAAAGATCGAGCCGCCCCTGGTTCTGCAGGATATCTATTTTTTCCCGGGTTGTATGAAAGGAATTATGGTGGGAAATAAGGGGACTATTCTGCTGACGGAAGATGGCGGGAATGATTGGCGGCATCTGGCGACAGACAGCGCCTGGTGGTTCTACCGGGTCGGCTTTATCGATTCCCTCCGGGGATTTGCGTTAGGAGCCAATATGGCAACTTCCGGCAGTATGCGGGGAGTTTTACTGGCGACAAATAACGGCGGCTCTGTCTGGGATACGGTATCGATAGATATGGGGCATCAGTCAAAAAATATGAATATATCCTCCGATGGCGTCATTGTTACCCTGGCGGCAGACAAGATACAGATATCCCGCGACCGCGGCCGGAACTGGGAAGCGGTGGCAATTCCTCCGCAGAAAACGGTCCGCTCCGTCGCCCTCCAGGGGAATTTTGGGTTGATGGCCGGAATGGGGGGATTTGCGGCAGTTTCTAAAGATGGCGGAAAGACCTGGCATCCACTCGAGTACTTTCCTCCCCATATGCATTTTATCGATGTTCTTCTGATTGATTCAAAGAAGGCATTTATGGTCGGAGATAACGGAACTATTCTTTATACCGATGATTCCGGCAAGAATTGGGTGCCGGAACTGAGCGGGGTATCAGGCGAACTGAACCGGATAGTCAGAGTCGGTGGAAGGATATTTGCCTGCGGCCAAAAGGGAGCGCTGGTCTATAGCGAGCTTGCGTTCGGACGGTAGTGCTGTTCCCAAAGGGCAAGAACCTCAGGCAAGCGGCGGTTATTGAATATTCATCGGTTCCGAAATCCCGGATAAGAGTCCGAAAGTTTGTACTTGACTTCGGCTCAAGTAACCGCAAATTTTGAGTGAATGAAAATCGAGTTTGAATACAATCTTTCCGATATTCTT
>JBFMEF010000199.1 GCA_040753495.1 Candidatus Zixiibacteriota bacterium | reverse complement strand
GACGCCATCGCCGTTTGCACCTGAATATTGACCGACGCCAAATCCTGGATGGGGGAATAGAAGTAAGTCAAAAGCATGTAGAAAGCCATCAGGGCACCGAGTCTCATGGAGCCGCCGGCAATCAGGTACGTACCCCAGGAGAGGACGACGATCGGACCCAGCATATTGATAAAGTGCACCAGATTAACCGACAGGGAAGATGTGGTGCTGGTTCGGACATACAAGCCGGTCAGTTTCTTCAGGATTGCATCGACTTTCTTTTTTTCTGATTCTTCCTGGCCAAACGCCTTAATTGTCTTTACGGAGAGAAATGATTCCTGCAATCGCGCCGACAGTCGGGCGACCGTCTCCTGAAGAGTTTTAACGATTAAATGCAGCTTCTTGCCAAAAATATGGGAAAAGAGTATGGTCAGAGGAACCGGCACAATGGCGATAAGAGTCAGGAGGGGATTTATGGTAAGCAGATAAATGACAATGGCAACAAGCATCAGGATGTTAGTCAGAAAGACAAGCAGAGTTGAGGTCAATAATCCCTGAATCTGGTTTATATCGGACAGGCAGCGGGACATGATTTCGCCCACCTGGTGGGTCTGGAAGAATCGCAAGGAGAGATTTTCCAGATGGCGAAAGAGCTGGGAGCGCATGTCGGCGATGATATTGGCGCCGATATAGGCGGCGAGATAGTCACGGAGCCAGGAGAACAGGACATTAGCCAGATAGATACCGACCAGAAAGAGGCCGAAGTAGATGACTTTGCGAAAATTGTCGGAGGCATTGGGCTGTTCGGTCAACGAAGGAATGAGGTCATCAATCAAATACTGAACAGAGCCGGGGAGAACCAGAGCCAATCCGGCCAGGAGAGCCATCACCAGAAAGGCGAGCAGCTCCAGATGCCAGTAAGGTTTGAGATATCCCCAAAGCCGGCTAAACTTCTTCATAGCGGGGGTCGACTTTCCAGTCGAGGAAATACTTGTTGGCGGCAAAGCGGAAGGCTCGCGGGGCAAGGGCTGATTTCAGTTTCTCTCTTCTATCCGCCATCATCTTCTCCCAGAGACCGCGATTCTCTTCCCCCAGGTCAGATGAAGGAATAAACTGCATGCTGGCATAGTACTGGTCGTCATTCTCCTTCCACCATTCGGGCCGAAGGAAGCGGCTTCCGAAATTCTTCTCATAATATGCTTTATTGGAATCGAGTTCACAACCGGGAAAATGCATATAGCCGTGGGCGGCCCACATAAGGTAAGAATTCCGATTCTCCAGTTCACGGTCGATGAAACCATAGGTTTCTTCAAGAGTTTTCCGGGTTTCGCCGGGATGATTAAAGATAAGATTTGCCCGGTGGAGAACGCCGCGGGCCGATAACTTATGACTGACTTCGCGGAAACGCTCCAGAAATTTATCGGGCTGTCGGGTCTTTTTCATTAGAAGCAGCATTTCGGGCGAGCAGCTTTCGACGCCGAATTGTATCTCGGTCTTGAACTGCGCGAACAGCTCGATATCTTCGTCATCAATATATTCGGGGCGAGTCTCAATGACAATCCAGGCGCGGGGTTTGGAGTCAGCAAGCAGGCGGAGGAATTCCTTGCGCCAGCCCGGTCTCATCCCGAAGCAGGCATCGGCAAAAGCGACACCGTAGGGCTTGAAGCGAGCGATGGCTGTCTCCAGCTCCTTAAAGGCAGATTCGGGGGTGTAGGCGCGCCATTTCCGGTCTTTGAGCGGCTCCATGCAGAAAGAACAACCGAAAGGGCAGCCGCGGGAAAGATAGAGATAGATATTACCGGGTCCATTGGGAAAGTACTCGCTCATAAAGCGGTCCACAATATCCCAGTTGTAACCGACAAAATTATCCTCACGGACAGAGGGCGCTTTGATAACGGTTGTGGCAGGCGGCCGACCGGCTGCGACAAAGGCGTCGGCGATTTCTTTGAGGGCCAGTTCCCCTTCGCCGCAAATGACATAATCGATGAGATTATTTGCGGTGAGAAATTCGTCAGGGCGGGCAGAGGCGTGGTAGCCGCCAACGATGATTAATCTATCCGGGTACAATTCGCGCCAGATGCGGGAGATAGTCAGGGTAGCCTGGTAGGAGAGGCTGGTCCAGCAGGAAATCGCCAGGATATTGTGACGGCAGTTTTCGAACAGGTCGCGGACTTTCCGTTCGAAGCGTTTAATCTGGACGACGCTATTGGGACGGCCAATGGCATATTCAAAATCGGCGTATTCCACCGGGTAATACCGGGAGAGGAATGAAGCCAGGAGAAGTTGAGATGTTTTCATCTCCACCTTCTCCATCCAGTCCGGATAGTAGAAGCAGGACGGGTAAACGAGATATATAGATGGAGCTTTAGACTCCATTAAGTGGTCTTGCTCTCTGCGCCGGCGTTAATCTGGTCCAACAGATTGGTTATGATTTCATTGTCCTTGCAGACAATCCCCTGTTTTTTCTCGATGCGATACATGCAATAAGGATTGTCGGCGCGCTGCCCGGTTGCGGAAACGGAAGTGGTGGTACATCCTCCCCGACAGAGCGGGAGATAACGGCACTCGCGGCATTCACCGCTGGCGGTCTCCCGGGTAAATTGGCGGTTATAAGCGAAAGCGCCGGGACGATGCCAGAGCTCGGTGAAAGAGGAGTCGCGGATATTCCCTTCAACAAATTCTTCCGGCATGGAAAGGCAGCCTTTAATATTGCCATTGGACTCGATACCGACAACGCGGGTGCCGGCATAGCAGCCGAAATAAGGCATTCCCTGAAGCAGTTCACTTCCTTTGCATCCGAAATAGCCGATATTCTCGCCGACATCAATATTGATATCGCCTTCCTTCTGGAACTCCAGAATCAGGTCGACCATCCTGGGGTAGTTCTCGATGCCGAGAATCAGGTCTTTAAGACTTTTCATTCTTCCGGTGGAGGTGGTCATCTGGATACGCCAGAGCCTGCAGCCGGCATCGACCAGGAGCTGTTTAATCTGACGGAGTTCGCCGAGATTCATGTTGGAGACCTGGGTCACGGCGCAGAACTTGAAAGTTCCCTTCTTTGCCATCATCTGCAGGGCGCCGTAGGCGGTGCTCCAGCTGTCGTCGCGCTGGCGGATGTAATTATGAGTCTTCTCGGTGCCGTCAAAACTGACCCCGATGTCGCCAAAATTGAGGCTTTCGAAGTCGTCAATTATTTGAGGGGTGACGGCCAGGCCGTTGGTGATGAGATATGCCTGAACGCCGTTTTCCTTGATTCGCCTGGCAAGGAGTCGCCAGTCTTCGCGCATGAGCGGTTCACCGCCGGAAAGAGTAATACCTTCGGCGCCATTGGCGGCGAGTTCATCGATCAGTTTCAGCGCTTCATCAGTGGTCAGTTCATCGGGACGTTTCTTCCCCGCCGAGGTGCCGCAGTGGAGGCAGCGCATATTGCAAGCAAAGGTGATTTCCCAGATAACAGACTGGGGAAAAATTTTGAAGCCGTTATATTCGAGCATAGTTACTCCTTTTTGGCGGCAGCGGCCGCTTGTTGCCGTGAAAGGGCGATTATTTCAAGCATCGGCGCCAGATTATGTTTCCAATTGTCGCAGAGCAATTCCCGGGGAATGTCGCGGTCGGCGCGCCGGGAGGGACATCCCCCGACACAAACGGGGAGAAGATTGCATTCCCGACATGCGCCATCAGCATACGGGTCGTAGCGAAAGAGATGCAGAAAGTTCTTATGCTGATAGTTAATTTCGTTGCGGATATTGCCCATCGACATTTTCTTGTCGCCGGCGTAATTGAAGCAGCGGTACAGCTCGCCATCGGGGTCGACAAGAAAGGCGTTAATATTTTGCGCCATGCAGAAAGTAACTGCCGGCGCGGGAAGCTTATCTATTCTAAAGCCGTTCTCCAGAAGAAGGCGGTAATATTCGATTTCAATCTGGGAGAATCCGGCGGTATCATAGCAGCTTTCGGAGATATTGGCGCAGGCGGTGGTCGCCGGCTCCAGTTGTCCGAAATAAACGCCGACCCGTTCACGCAGACCAGCATCAGCGAGCTCTCCCAGAAGCTCCTGAATAGTCTCTTTGGTGAATGACTTGTCGACATTGACCCGGACGCCGATGCCGATTCGGGTTGAAGCATATTTTAGATTTTCGAGGATGGTCTCAAAACTTCCCTTGCCGTTTTTCAAGGGACGTTTCTGGTCATGAAGCCGAGCGGGGCCATCAAGAGTGACCTGAGCGCTCGAAACTTTGAGCTGACTCAGCCGCTCGACATTTTCCCGATGGAGAAGATACCCATTGGTGATTATAGAAGAGCCGCACTCCAGTTTATATTCCGCGGCGAGGTCGTTAACGGAGAGCATGAGGTCTTCGATGACATCCATGGCGAGAAGCGGTTCTCCGCCGTACCAGCCAATTTCAAGTTTCTTGAGCTGGCGCGCCTGTTTTTCGATGAAAGAAATGATGGCTTCAATTACCGCTGAGGACATCTTGCCCTTCTTGTTTTCCTCGAAGCAATAATGGCAAGCCATGTTGCACGCCATCGTGGGGGCAATAGTAAGCCCCAGAGAAGTGGAATCGAAACGACCCAGTTGATGAGTGAATTTGAGAGTTTCGAATTCATCAAAATCGTCATCGACCACAAAGGAGCCATATTTGAGTTGTGTCAAAAGTTTCTGCTCTTCGGTGTCGAAGTTGGCATCGCCGCTCTGGAGTTTGCGGGCGATATCGGTAAAGAGAGAGTAATTGTCAGCGGTCATCAATGCCACGGCGCCGGAACGGGCATTATAGGCTATGTAATAGCCGTCAAACCAGGGCTGAAACTGGTTGTATTGTGACAGTTTGTGCATAATGGTCGGTCTTTTCATTTCTTGATGGAGAGAGTCGCCCCTCTCCATCGATGAAATCATTCAAACTCCGTTTGGCAATAACGCCTTACACATCAATCCGGCGGTAAGCCGTATAACGGTGTGGGCGGTCTGTAAAGTTTGCAGAGAAAAGTGCAAACTGACTTTACCGCCGCATTTGGATCAATGAGATAAACCATTCTCATCTCCTCCGCATTTGAAGTTAGATTTCCTCCGGCGGGACGCCGTAGCACGGCTTAATCCCACAATAGGTACCGCACAGTCTAAGGCAGACGTCCTTTGACGCGGCAGTGGGGTCGATGAGATAAATCATTCCTTCACCTCCTTAAAAACTGAAGTTAGTTATTAATAAACAGGCGGCGCCACATTGGAAAAAGTCAGTTATGACGCCGCCTTACACAAACTCACAACCTTCCACACTAAACTGGTCAAACAAGGATGAATTCAGGTTGACAGAAACTATTACAGTTCAATCGGTCCCGGGGGAACGCCGTAGCAAGGTTTAATGCCGCAGTAAGTCGAGCATTTGAGAGTGCAGGCATCTCTGGATACCGACGGGTCAACAAGATAAATCATTTCTTCTCCTCCTCAGAAAAGGTTGCGAAAAACGAGAGAGTGACGTCAAATGGGAACGCCATAAAGCGGCTTCACTGCGCAGAGAATGCCGCAGAGAGTCGCGCACTTCTTGGGGCACGCCCCTTTGATCGTTTCAGCCGGGTCAATGAGATAAATCATGGGCCAGACCTCCTCATGTCAAAGGTTAGAGGTTAAAGGTTTAGGGTTAGCGGGTGTTGTCATAACGTGATACTGAATCCATATCGCGGCTGCGAATAAAACATCTGTTTAATGAGCCTGACAAATAAACGAAGAGCATGAATTCTGACAAAAGTGCTCTTATTTCACTTTAGATACTGCGAAACTAACCTATAATATTACAGCCGATAGAGTTTGTCAAGAAAAATCGCCGAAATCTGTATCCGCAATACCATAATTATGATGGAGTGCCGGTTTTATCTGTACAAATTTGTCTGCAATTAATGAAGAACTCTGGCAAAAATAAATATACATGATAGTAGATATTTGCGATTTGAACGAGACTATAAGGATAAGCCGTCCAATCAAAAAAGGGTGATAAATTGGTCAAAACTGTTCGTATTGTTATGATTAATCAATATATTGCAGCGATAAAGGAGACTTATGGTTGAATACTTCAAGGAATTGAATCCGATAATGCAGGCGTTTCTCGCTACCTGCTTTACATGGTTAATGACAGCACTGGGGGCATCGGCGGTCTTCTTCGCAAAAGAGTTGAGTCGTCGGGTGCTGGACGGGATGCTTGGATTTGCCGCCGGAGTAATGGTGGCGGCAAGCTACTGGTCATTGCTGGCGCCGGCTATTGAAATGTCGGAGGAGAAAGGGATTCCGGGCTGGCTTCCGGCGGTAGTGGGATTCCTGGCGGGGGGGATATTCTTAAGATTGATAGACCGAACATTGCCGCATCTGCATCTATTTCTGCCGACGGAGGCGGCCGAGGGAATAAAGACTAAATGGCGCCGGACGACACTTCTGGTTCTGGCGATTACGCTGCATAATTTCCCGGAGGGTCTGGCGGTGGGAGTCGCCTTTGGGGCATTGGCGGCCGATTTGCCATCGGCGTCGCTCGCCGGCGCGGTGGCGCTGGCGCTCGGCATCGGGATACAGAATTTTCCGGAAGGAACGGCTGTTTCTATGCCGCTGAGAAGGGAAGGGGTTGGTCGTTTCAAGAGTTTCTGGTATGGGCAGCTTTCGGCGGTAGTGGAGCCGATCGCCGGCGTTTTGGGAGCAGTAGCGGTAATACTGGCCGAGCCGATACTTCCTTACGCCCTGGCGTTTGCCGCGGGAGCCATGATTTTTGTGGTGGTGGAGGAACTGGTTCCTGAATCGCAGCGGGAGCATTCGCACGAAGCAACCGCGGGTGTTATGCTGGGGTTTGCGGTGATGATGGCTTTAGACGTGGCTCTGGGATAGAACAAGTAAGGGGAAGGGAGTAAGGGAGTGACTAAATCAAGCCTGTCGCTGGCATCATCAAGAAATAAGAGAAGGAAGGAAGAGGTTCGGTCGATACTCCAAAGACGCGACTTTGCGGGGCTGGGGGAGTATGCAACGCAGGATAAGAATATTCTCAGGACACTCAGTTCTCTTCTATATGATAGCGACCGGCTGGTGGTCTGGCGGACGATTGAAGGGCTGGGGCGGGTGAGCATGAAGATGGGGGAAAAAGGATTGGAGCCGCTGCGGCGTTTGATTCGGCAGCTTCTCTGGAGCATGAATGATGAATCGGGGAGTATTGGCTGGTATGCGCCGGAAGCGATTGGAGAAATCCTTTATAATCTGCCGTCGCTGCAGGGGGAGTATCTTCCGCTTCTGGTTTCGAATCTCGAAACTGAACCGTTCGGGGGAGGAATCTGCCGGGCGATGGCGCGAATATCGGGACGGTTCCCGGATACTATCAGAAGTTATCGCGGAGAACTGCAGCAATCACTGAAAGCGGCCGACCTGAAAGAGTCAGTCTGGGCGACGGTGGCGATGAAAAGAGCGGGATTGCTTGGCGATTGGAGTGAGGTGCCCCTGAATGTCCGCGAGTGCGAGATAGAATATTATAATTTCGCCACCGGCATCCTGCTGAAAGGAACGCCAGTCAAAATTTCCTCCGCAACGGACGCCAACTGACGCGGGGCTTTGGCCTGCCCAAAAGAAGAGAAATCGCTAAGACTGCGGTTTCATCCGCTCCGGTTTGACTTTAATGGTCCGCTCGCCAAACAGCGCGAAGCGAATCCACCTGGCGCCGAATTTCATCAGTTCAACGTTGTCTTCCTTTATGCGGGCTTTCTCTTCATTGTCAATTTCAAAGCGCTCGAAAAAGGTGCTTTCGAAGAGGAACTTGCGGAAGCGGTCCAGATGATAGCACGCCATGAAGAACATTTCCATCTTCTGCAGGTCGAGGGTGCCGCCTTTGAGGAAAAAGTCATGCAGGGTCAATTCCTTGAAATATTTTCCCATCTCGTTGTATTCGTCAATCCCCTGGTCGGTGACCCATTCCCGGATTGACCAATCCTGCTTTTCTTTATGGCCATGGCAGACATCTTCCCGAAGAATGAAGTAAAAATCCTGGTCGCCGCCCGATTCGCTTTCTTTCGGCGACGCCATGCCGACCGGATACATCCGGCATGCCCAAGGACGGTCGTTATAGACGCCACAGCCGGCGGCGGTAACGAAGGGACAGGCTTTGGAGTCATCTTCATTCATTTTGAGCATGAGGACGGGAAATTTCAGATTTTTATCAAAGGGCGCCAGGGTATAACGGCTCAGGAATTCATCAGAAGAGAGCTTGAGATTTCGGCGCAGACGGATAATGTCGTACGGGGTCAGGAAAATATTGACATCGGCGCAGCAGTGGTTGAAGCAGGGAACGTTTTTGTGACAGCGGAAAGAGAAGCGGTCCTCCAGCGACATCCTGGGATATTCTTTTAATATGGCTTCTTTGAAGCGTTCGATTTCTTGCATAGGAGACGGCCTTTAATCTATGATGCCGGATTTAAGGGCATCGGGTGACCAGACGGGCAATGGACCCGATTCGCCTGTCTGCGGGTTGAAGCGATGACGGTACGAGCAGTTCTGGTTGAATTGAGTGCGCATCCATTCCCAGCCGCGAACATAATAAGGGCATTCGTCATTGAAACAGACCAATTGCGGCTGGGGTCCCCAGGAAGATTCCGGCGGGGGGACCCAAAGGGACATTTTCTTTTCACAGTGAGGGCATGCGATATTGGCATCGGAAGTCATATCATTATTCCTGTCTTTCTCCTTAAGATAAATCATCTTTCCGGCGAGAGCAACGGCAAAAGTCGGCGGCGATTCATCCAAAAAAATAAGTCCCCCAGGCGCCGGTCACGCCCGGAGGACTCGCCATTGAAAATCACGGCATATTCAGGTGAAACAGGGCCGATACCCTGTTTCACATTCAGATATCAGCCACCAAGCAGCTCATGTTCCTGCGCCTTGGGATAGACGTGGAGCATGGGACGCTTGATCATTTCCCATTCATTCTTATCAGGGTTCCAGCGGCAGTTAGCGAAGCAATGCCAGTTCTTTTCATCCATCGTGGGAAAATCGGCGCGGCGATAGTAGCCGGGCCATCTGGTTTCCTGACGGAAGAGAATGGTGCGGGCATGGGCTTCAGCCTGCCAGAGACGCTGGACATTTTCCCAGCAACGCATCAACTCGTGGAGGTCCTTGGCCGCCAGTTTCTCGCTGTCTTCTTTAAGATAGCCGAGAAGTTCCAGAGCGCGGTCGAGGCTCGCTTTGTTGGTGGAGAACTGGGCCGAGACGCCGCCAACATATTCGTCCATGATTTTCTGCAAACGGAACATGAACATCTTGGGACGAATGTAATTGGGGTTGATGTCCGGGTCGGTGGAGGCGTTCTTGAACTGGTCAAAGGTCTCCAGCGGTTTCATTACGCGCTTCTTCAGTTCTTCTACTTTGGCGTTATCGATCTTCGGAAGCGAGTTGTTCTCGACGATGTACTTGACGGCGGCTTTTCCGACAATTCTGCCCTCGGCATGGGAGCCGGAGGAGAATTTGTGGGAAGATGCTCCGGAAGCGTCACCGGCGCAGAACATACCTTTGACAGTCGCCATATGGCTGTAACCCCAGAAGTATTCCTTCTTGGTTTCGGATGTCTGCAGGTCTTCGGGACCGCTGACCCAGGCGCCGGAGGCGCCGGAGTGGGAACCGATGAAGTACGGCTCGGCAGCGGCGATTTCGGAAGATTTCTTCTCCGGCTCCACGTTGGTGGCGGCCCAGAGAATAGCCTGCGAGATAGTCATGTCGAGGAAGTCTTCCCAGGCTTCGGATTCGAGTTCTTTAAGTTTCTTTTTGGCTTCTTTCTCATCACCGGCGGCCGAGGCGATTTTGTTAATCGCTTCTTCGGTGCGCATGTAGATGGGACCTTTGCCTTCCATGATATCCATCATGCCGAGCCAGTTACGGAGGTTAGCCGGAATCGGTTTTACCAATCCGTATGGTTTCCATTTTTCGAGTTCGCTGACGCGCTCGACCATATAGTTTCCGCCCATGGCATTGGTAGCCTGCGATTTGAAGAGCAGGAACCAGGCGCCAACCGGACCGTAGGCATCCTTGAAGCGAACCGGGATGAAGCGGATTTCCTGGCTGGTCATTTCAGCGCCGGCGCGGAGAGTGAAATAGGCGCTGGAGCCGGAGTTCCACGGCGGGTACCAGGCGCGACCGAGACCTTCACCGGTGCTTCTCGGTTTGAAAACGTGAACGGCGCCGCCCATGGCGACGATAGTGGCTTTGGCATTAAAGATATAGAACTTGTTCTCGCGGACACTAAAGCCGATAGCGCCGGCGACACGGTCGCCATCCATTAACGGCTCTGTGATAAAGACGCGCTCGAAATACTCGCCGCCGGCTTCTGTCAGAGCGTTCTTAGCTGCTTCCGCGATGACGACTTTGTACGACTCGCCATTAATCATCAGCTGCCAGCGACCTTCGTGAACATATCCGCCCTTTTCATCTTTCCAAATGGGAAGTCCCCATTTTTCGAAGAGGTGGACAGTGGAGTCTACGTGGCGGGCGATATTGGCGACGAGGTCTTCCCGAATTATGCCCATGAGGTCCATCCGGACATAATCGACATAGTCCTTCACAGTGTTTTTGCCTTCGGTGAGACCGACGTACTGGTTAAGAGCCGAGAGGCCCATTGCCACGGCGCCGGAGCGGTCCATGGCCGCCTTGTCAACCAGAGTGACCTTCAATCCATGTTTCTTTGCCCAGTAAGAGGCTTCAACCGCCGCCCCGCAGGCGGCCATACCTCCACCAAGGATAAGAAGGTCGGTCGTTACATTCACAGTTTCGAAATTCTGTGCCATATTAAATCATCCTTCCTTCTCTTACTTGATGGTATAAACTTCGTTCATTCTCAACGCTTCCGGTTCCTGCGCCAGGGTCTGGCTGTTCAGGTCGTTATGAGCGGTAGCGTATCCGCCATTCGGCTTGGCCTGTCCTTCGGGAGTGGTGCGAATGGGGAATTTGAAGCGTTTCATCATTCCGTTGCGGAACTTGACGGTCCACATAATGGAGTCAGAGCTCCTCATCGGGGTTACATTAGCGCCCATCGGGACAAAATCGGCATAGCCGCGCACTTCCACTGCCTGAACCGGGCAGATTTTTACGCAACTGTAGCACTCCCAGCACATCTCCGGCTCCTGATTGAAGGCTTTCATTTTGCCCTTATCAAGAACCATCAGGTCATTCGGACAGACATACTGGCAAGCGGTTTTGTCCAGCGCTTTGCACCCATCACATTTTTCTGGGTTTACATAGCTTGGCATTTGTTCCTCTTGAGTTGTTTGGTTCGTTACTGTTAACGGTTACTGTTATTTATTTCTTTTTTATCTCAGCGTCGCCGGTAGCATGACCGTGCATTTTGATTTCTACCTTCTCGGTCAGGCTGGCATAGTACTCCCGAAGGATGTCCAGAACTTCCTTGCGACTGAATTCGGCCGGAATATCGCCTCCCTCCGACAGACCTTTGCGCAGAGCCGTGCCGCTGAGGAAGAGACGGTCTTCCTTGCCGTGCGGGCAGGTTTTCATGGAAGCCATACCGCCGCACTTAAAGCACCAGAAGGTCCAGTCGATAGGAAGCATTTTGCATTCCAGAGCGCCATCCCAGAGCTTAAAGAAGATATCCTGGGCGTCGAAGGGACCATAATAATTGCCGACTCCGGCATGGTCGCGACCTATGATCATATGAGTGCAGCCGAAATTCTGACGGAAAACGGCGTGCAGCAGACCTTCGCGGGGACCGGCGTAGCGCATATCGAGAGGATAGCCGCCGCAAACAACGCGGTCCTTAACAAAGTAAAGCTCCACCAGAGTGTCGATGCATTTCACCCGAACATCGGCGGGAATGTCGCCCGGTTTCAGGTTGCCGACCAGCTGATGAATATAGATACCGTCGCTGACCTCAATGGCGATTTTAGCCAGATATTCGTGGGAGCGATGCATCGGATTGCGCAGCTGCAGAGCCGCAATCGTTTTCCAGCCTTTTTCCTCGAATATCTTGCGGCTTTCGGCGGGACGCTGGTAGATGCCTTTGAACTCGGTAGGGAAGTAGCTCTCAGAAAGCACCTTGACGGGACCGGCAAGGTTCCATTCCTTCTGCTCCATTACCATTTTGACTCCCGGATGCTCCGGGTCGTTGGTCATGAAGACATGCTTGCACTCGAATTCCTTGTCGATTTTGTACGACTCAGTGACCTTCATCGTCCCCATGATTTCGTTGGTCTCGCCGGAAACGAGGCAGATTTCGGTTCCGGGATTTATTTTGCTGTCATGAGAGAGGGTGATAGGAATGGGCCAAAAGAGTCCGTTGGACATTTTCATATCCTGGCAGACCCCTTTCCAGTCAGCCTGACCCATAAATCCCTCGAGCGGAGTGAAACCGCCAATGCCGAGCATGATGAGGTCGCCGGTTTCGCGCGAGCTCATAACCACCTTGGGAAGTTTTTCGGCTCTCTTGAGTTCTTCCTCGCGCGCCTTACCTTCGAGAAGAAGAATCTTGAGCGTGTCACTTCCGTGAGGGGAAATCAGTTTTGATTTTGCCATCGTGGATTCCTGCGCTAAAGTTTAGAGACAAAAAGTGATCTATTATTCATTGAGATATTATAAATAGAATGTGATATATTTCACAATCCTTTTCGTAGCTATAGTTTGATTTGGTTATTTTCCCGTCTATCTCGCATGGTGCTAAGAATGTAACTTTTTTCACAAGCCCTGTCAAGAGAAATATTGGGTATAATCGACATAATAGTATAATATCGACAAAAAATATCGTAATTTTACCGGAAGCGGGAATGCGGTGGGGGATGATGTTTTTTTTAAATCGGCGAAAATAAGAGGGAAAATATCCGCTTTGTCATATTTTATATCGGTCTGCGGGCAGTCTGCGTTCAAGACAGGTAAGATGATTGGGAATAATAGATTAGCAAAACGGCCGGATGGGGCACAGAACAAGGCCGCCCAAAGACTACAAAGTTATATGGATTATCAATTCCGTCGATTGTCTTTAGGGGGAAAGCGCCAGATATATTAATGAGTCCGGAATGCCGATAAAATATAATAATCATTGTGAAAAAAGTAACAAAAGTGCTTGACACGATTCAGTCTGAATTCTATTATTCCGGTAAGACAGATTTGACCGCGACATCTTAACCGACGAGAAATGACGTCCTTTTGGGAGAGACTAAATGACTCAGATTCGGTCGGCTGACCCAGATATTAATCTAATCAAAGAAGTAAAGAAAGCCGGGGGCGAGACCCTCAAGAAGTGCTACCAGTGCGCCACCTGCACAGTGGTATGCAAGTTATCCCCGTCGGAAAATCCGTTCCCCCGCAAAGAGATGATTATGGCGCAGTGGGGACAGGTGGAGCGACTTTCGCGCGACCCGGACCTCTGGCTCTGTTATCAGTGCAATGATTGCTCAACTTACTGCCCGCGCGGGGCAAGGCCCGGAGATGTTCTGGCGGCGATTCGGGCATATATCTACAAGTACTATTCCTTTCCTTCCTTTATGGGGAAAGCCCTGGCGAATCCCCGGGCGCTTCCGTTGCTGCTGCTGGTTCCGATGATTGCCATATTTGCCATGATGTACAGTTTCACCGGCGGCAATTTTGCATTCATGGAAACGGAAATTGTCTATTCGAAATTTTTGCCGCACGGCTGGCTTGAGATGATGTTTATCTCCGGCAATATTCTGATTTTCCTTTTTGCCTTTATGGGATTATGGAAATTCTGGAAGGGGATTCAGCCATCCCAGCCGGGAAGTTCCTCAATCGGTTTCATACCGGCGGTGCTAATCACCATTAAAGATATCATTTCACATATGCGCTTCAGCCGGTGCGAGGCAAACAATGCCCGCTTTCTGGCGCATGCTCTGGTTTTCTTTGGATTTATCGGCGCCATGATAACCGCCGGTCTGGCGGTGATGGCGCTGGTTCTGATAGACCTTGACCCGCCGATACCGTTAACGCACCCGATAAAATGGCTGGGGAATATCAGCGGATTTGCCGGTTTTGTGGGGCTGACCATGCTTGTGTTTCGGAGAATAACCGGAAAAGACCAAGTCGGCGCCAACGGTTATCCCGACTGGTTATTCCTGGTGATGCTTTATCTGGTTTTCATTACGGGGCTTCTGACGCAGTTCTTGAGATTGGCAGATACGGCATATATTGCTTATTCCATTTATTATATCCACCTGGTGATAGTATTCTTCCTGCTGTGGTATGCGCCGTATTCGAAATTCGCCCATATGTTTTATCGCTCACTGGCGCTGACGCATGCCCGAATGATAAAACGCGAGCCCCGCAGTTAATCGGAAATTTTTTTACCGGGAGGTTTCTGGGAGATGTCGATGAGAAGCTGGTTTCTTCGGAAGCCGACGGCGCTATTGGCTGTTATTTTAGCATCGATACTGTTCTTCCCTTTGATTCTTTCCGCCGGCGATGACCATGAGGAAGGGGGCGACCTGGAATATGTCGTTCCCACCGACAGTTTAAGCGGCCTGAGCCTTTTTCTGGCGGATTTATATAACGAACACCGGCTGCTCTATGCTTTGATAGTTACTGCCACGATGGCGCTTCTGGGAATACTGGTGGCGCTAATTACCGATTATCTCCTGCGGTTGATCGGATTCCGCAAAGTCAAAAAGAGCCTCTGAGAGTACCGGGACGATATGACCATATTCAACATATACCTGCCGATTGCCGGAATAGAATTTAATATCCTGATTCTTATCGCGATTGGTTTTTGTGTCGGAACATTGGGCGGTTTTTTTGGAGTCGGCGGAGCCTGGATTGTCACTCCGGCCCTGAATATTTTCGGATTCAACATGCCATTTGCCATAGGCACCGACCTGGCGCATATTTTTGGAAAATCGATTATCGCTACAAAAAAGCATAGTCGCCTGGGAAACGTTGACTGGCGCCTCGGTCTCTTCTCCATTATTGGTTCTATTGCCGGCATCGAAGCGGGGAAGAGGTTTGTTCTTATGCTGGAGCGGACCGGCGACGTCGGCACAGTGGTGCGCTGGGTATATATGATTTTTCTTTTTGGTCTTGGCTTCTATATGGTATATGATTACATCAACGCCATGCGAATTCAGAAGAGGCTTGACCGACAGGAAGGGGAAGGGCGTCAGCCGATTGAAGTGACGGCCCCGATGGCGGTTCGCTTAAGACGAATTTCTGTTCCCCCCATGATAGCATTGCCGGCGTCGGGGATTACTCAAATATCGTTCTGGGTAGTTTTTCTTATATTCCTGCTGACCGGTTTTCTTTCCGGATTCATGGGTGTCGGAGGGGGATTTATTCTGCTTCCGGCGTTGATTTATATGGTGGGATGTCCGACGACCGTAGCGGTAGGGACCTCGCTTCTGAGCGTCTGTTTCATGTCGGGGTATGGCTGTTTTACCTATTCTTTGTCGGGCCGAACGGAATTGACCGCGGCCATGCTTATGCTAATTGGAGCCGCGGTTGGGGCGCAGATCGGCGTAATGGCAACCAAATATATCAAAGGATACGGCATCCGGCTGCTATTTGCCGTGATGATAATTTTTGCCGGGATATCGGTTGCTCTTAAACAGGCGCAGGAAGTTCTCGATATTGCCGTTATGAAAACGCTTGCGGCATATTTTGTAATGGGTTCAGCAGGAAGTATGACTATTTTGATTTTTGTCAGACTGCTTTTAGGTCTCAGAAAGGAAAATAACAATCATTGATTATTGAAATTCGGTCTGACATTTATATATTACTCCGAGCCTGAAAATATCTTGTTTTTTGTCAATAAGACTATGGGGAGGCAGGTATGCCGATTATCACTATCACTCGCGGTTCGTTGAGCGCCACTTTTAAGCTTGCCCAAAAGCTGTCGGACACAATCGGGTGCAAGGTGGTTTCGCGGGAAGATGTCCTTAAGTATGCATCCAAATACGGTATCGAAGAAACCGGATTGGGGACGGTCGGAATTATGGAGAAAGAGCCGCCGCATTTCTGGGATCGTCATGCTCCGCAGCGACGTTATTACCTGACCATATTCAAAGCGGCGCTGATGGATAAAATTGTCGAAGGTTGCGCCGTGTATCACGGGCATCTCGGGCAGTTTCTATTGAGTGATGTCCCGAAACTGCTGCGTGTCCGCGCCAATGCCTCGGTGCAGTTCCGCATCAATAATCTGATGAAAGAATCGGGGATGACTGAAGTACAGGCGGAGCAGCATATCAGGGAAATCGACAATAAGAGAGTCAGCTGGGCGAAATTTCTGTACGGCGTAGATTTCAACAGCAATATGAATTTTGACCTGATTCTGAACCTGGACAGAATGAGCATCGATACGATTGCCGGCATAATAGGCTGCGCCACAGAAAGGCCGGAATTCAAACTGGACGAGACATCCTTGAAGCAGATACGCGATGCCCGTCTGCGGGCGGTGATATTTGCCCACCTGGTGCGCTCACCGCGCACACGGGGGATGGATCTCAGGGTAGAGTGCGATTCGGCGACGGGTCTGGTAACGGTGCGGGGAATGGCGCCGGTTTATGGAAGCGAAATCTGGCGCAACGATATCAAAGATGTCGTTTCTAAGGTTGAGGGAGTCACCAAAGTCGATATAAGCGCCTGAGCTCGTCTACCGCTCTGATTTTAGATGACGGGAGAGTTCATCAATCAGGCTCTGAATACTCTGCCCTTTGGGCTCAAGGGCTATCTTAATTCCCATTTGTCGTAACCTGGCGGCGGTCGCCTGCCCCATCGAAACGATTGTCGCCTGCCGGGCCAGTTGAGTGAATTCCTCTGTCGTCAGATTCTTGAGGATGCCATCCACGGTCGTCTCGCTGGTGAATATTATCACCGACGGGGGAAATTCGAACAGTTTGTCCTTGAAATCATCAGGCCATTCGGTGAATAGGGTTCGATAGACAGTCAGGGGGAGCGCCGGTATATTCTTGCCGGTCAAAATCTCTTCAAAGGTTTTATCGGAGAGCTCACCCCGAACCCGTATGACCGTGGTATCGACGTCACCAATGGCGGCACCCAGCTGAGCGGCAAATTCCGATACCACCGAACGGCTGGGAATGAAATCAGGCCGGAGACTGTACCTGCTGAGGACGCGGGCGGTACCTGTACCGAGGGCGGCAATCCGGTATTCGGCGAGACGGCGGATATCGCTGAAGTATTCGGTGAATTGCCCTATGAAATTGCGGACTCCGGAGCTGCTGGTGAATGCCAGCCACTTTGTGGCGGAACGGATTTCGCTAAGAGACTGCCATGCGGCGCGGTCTTGGAAGGGGACAGTGGCTATGGTGGGATAGGTCAGCACTTCAGCGCCTAACCATCGGAAATTGCGATACATTTCCTGCGACTGGTCCGCGGCGCGGGTAATCATCACCCGGAGTCCGAGAAGCGGTTTATGGGAGAGCCATTCCACCACCGGCTGCAATCTGATGGTCTCACCGAATACAAACAGCGCCGGTGGTTTGATTTTGTTTTCAATCACGACGGAAGGGAGTGTTTTCAGAGAAGCGGTGAGGATTCGCTGAGAGGGATAAGTGGCTCTCTCAATTACTGCCGCGGGAGTCTCGGGGTTCATACCCGACTCCAGCAGGGTCGAAACTATCCGGTTGATTTCAGTGACCCCCATATAGACAGCAATGGTTCCTCCTTTTGCCCGGGCGACCCAGTCCCAGGGGACATTGGAAGCCTCTTTTTCACGAGCCTTATGACCGGTCACCAGAAGCACAAAAGAGCTAAGTTCCCGGTCGGTTGGGGGGATACCGGCATATTCTGGACCGGCGATACCGGAAGTCAAGCCGGGGACGATTTCAAACTTGATTCCATTTTTCTTGAGGAATTTGGCTTCTTCGCCGCCGCGGCCAAAGACCAGCGGGTCGCTTCCCTTGAGACGGGCGACATTTTTTCCCTCCAGGGCTAATTTCAGGAGAAGATGATTGATATCCTCCTGGGAATAACAATGTTTGCCGGCGCGTTTGCCGACATAATATTTTTCCCTTCCGTACGGCAGAGAGACAACCAGTTCATCAGGGACAAGATTGTCGTAAACAACCACGTCGCAGGTTTCCAGAAGAAG
This sequence comes from Candidatus Zixiibacteriota bacterium, assembly GCA_040753495.1. NCBI lineage: Bacteria > Pseudomonadati > Candidatus Zixiibacteriota > Candidatus Zixiibacteriota bacterium. The sequence continues at coordinate 24,431 of JBFMEF010000199.1, read as the reverse complement.
TTTCCCCTTGACGGTGATAAGGTCGGGGTCACCCGGTCCGGCGCCGATTAAGAAAACGGCGCCAGTCTTGCCGTTATTCATACAAGCGGTCACTCCTCCAGCATTTTTTCAAGGGCGATTTCAATCTGACTGTCATCAAGGTCGTTAGTCATCTGTTTCCAGTCGGCGTCAAGGAACCGCCCGTAGGCTTTCAATTTCATAGTGCGGTTGTCTTTCCAGCGCGAGAAGACCATATTGCGGAACTGCGCGGCATAGTGCGCGATTTTTGCCCAACGCTCCGGGAAGACCGAATCGAGAATCAGCCGCAAATGTCCGGAAAGGAAAGGTGCTTTGCCGTCGGTAGAGACCGCCACGGTAAGGCAGTCGCGCCGCAGAATCGCCGGAAAGATAAAATCGCACAGGTCGGGGTTATCGACGGCATTAATGGGAACATGCGCCTCGCGGCAGTCGCGGGCGACAACCTGATTGGACTCCAACGAATCTGATGCGGCAATAACGATGTCATAGCGCGATGCCTCCGGGGACTGATACTCACGCTTTTCCAGCCTCAACTTCCCCTTTTCAGCGTAGTAGTTAAGTTTTTCCACCGGCTCAATGGCAACGACGGTGAGAGCGGCATTGTATTCCAGAAGAGTCTCTATTTTGCGCAGCGCCACATTGCCGCCCCCGACGACCAGGCAGCGCTTTCCTTCAAGAGAAAGACTGACAGGAAGATATTTGTATGTCATCAGATTCACTCCGTTTTCTGTGATGGTTGTGAGGCGCGAATATGCATCTGCAAAAGGCGCGCGGTAAGACGTCGAAAGGCGGCGTCAAATTCCTCGCGAAGATTATCCGGCAGACGCTCCAGCAGCGACTCTGATTCTTCTCTGCGAATTAATTCAAAGGTATCCTCCAGCCCGTTATATATAGGCTCCTGGCGGATGTGAGTAAACCAGTAAGTAAACTGCTCCAGCTTACGCCCGATAATCTCTTCCGCCTGAGGAATCGCCAACTCCCGTTTGACCTGCTCAGTTTCTACGAAATGTTTGACGGCGTCGAGGTCAAATATTTCAAGACCGGGGAATTTTTCCAGGGTGATGGCAGTGTCGCGCGGGAGAGCGATATCGACGATGGTAAGGCGCGTGGAAGAGATTTTTTCCCGGACCTTGTCCATAACGGCATCAGTCAGGAGCGGCTCAGACGAGGCAGTGCAGGTAAAAACCAGGTCCACCCTGGACAGAGCCTCCGTAAGGGTATCAAGAGAGCAGACCTCGCCGCCGAATCTGGCAGCAAGGAGGGCGGCTTTTCCCGGGGTGCGGTTGGCAAAAACAAAATTGTTGCAACCGGCGGCGCTCAGCCCCTCTGCGGCGAGGGCGATCATCTGATTTACACCAATCATAAGAACTTTAACGCCGTCGAGTTCTCCCAATCTCTCTCTTATCAATTCCACCGCGGCGGAACTGACCGAGCAGGCGCCTTTGCCCATATCGGTATCGGTACGAACCTGTTTACCGGTTCGGAAAGCCTGGTGAAAAAGTCGGTGGATTACCTTGCCGGCGGTCTTGACAGCGCAGGCGGAGCTGTAAGCATCTTTCAGTTGACTGACTATTTGATTCTCGCCGATGACCATCGAATCGAGCCCGGCGGCGACCCGGAAGAGATGGTCTGCGGTATGCTTATCCTTCTTGAGATAAAATTGCGGCAGGACGGAATCGATACCGAGCTGACAAAATGACTCATAGAATTTGGCAACAATGGCAAGGGGGTCATGACGACTTCCGGCGGTGAAATAAAATTCAATCCGATTGCAGGTGGACAGGATAAGCGATTCCCTGACGCCATGAATCTGACTGAAACAAGTATTAGCGCGAGCTAACTGGTCGGGTTGAAACTGCAACGGTTCCCGGAGCGATTGCGATGAATTCTTGTGACTGATGCCGCAGAGATATAGATGCCAGTTATTCATAATTATCAGAGTAATCCCTGCACCCCGCCGCCGAGTATGGCGACGTCTTTGAACCCGGCAGCAGTCAAAATCAGCGCCGCCTGATAAGAGCGGGGACCGCGTTTACAGACAACAATTATTTTTCGGTCGCGCGGCAGTTCATCCAGCCGGGCACGGAGCGACCCCAGCGGAATATTGAGGACTTCGGGTGCCAAATCAACCCCGCGTTCGACATTATCCATCATAAATTCCGATTCTTCGCGGACATCAAGGCAGAGGGGATGGCCGGAATGGCAGTCAGCAGGTTTGAGGACTTTCAATCCGCGTCTTTGCGCCAGCGCCAGAGATGCCAGTTGATGAAGCGGGTCGAGGGCTTCGGCATAGGGAGGGGCATATCCATGTTCGAACGAGAGAAGGTCAGGAAGTCTTGCCTGCCACAAAAGAAAGGAAGAGAAGAGATCGATTCGTCGGCAAATATCCCCGGCTCCAACGACCTGCAATCCAAGCAGCCTGCCGCCAGATTTTTCATAGACCATTTTTGCCGTCAATGACTTGCTTTCCGGATAGTAGTCCGGTTTATCGGCGAAACTTCCCACAACGGAGTCAGCTTCAATCCCGCTTCTGAGCGATGATGATTCCGACAGCCCAACGGCGCCGACATTCAGGTCAAAGACTTTGAGCAGAAAGGCTCCCAGGACACCGTTGAACTCGGTCGGATTTCCGGCGAGGTTTTCCGCAATTACCCAGCCATGCCGATTGGCGAGAGAGCCCATAGGAAGGAAAATCGGCGCGCCGGTGAGCCGATGTGTCGATTCGATACAATCGCCGCCGGCATAAATATCGGGGTCACTGGTTTGAAGGTGGCGGTTGACTTTGATGCCGCCACTGCGGCCTATTTCCAGACCGGCTTCTTTAGCCAGGACGGTTTCCGGCCTTACGCCCAGACAAAGAAAGAGATAGTCGGAAGAGATAATCTCTCCAGTGGAAAGATGCAGCGCGAGCGGGGAATCGGCGCCGACTGTGACTTCTTTAATTTCCGCGGCAGTCTTGACGATAATTCCCTTGCGGGTCAACTCTCTTTCAATAACGGCCGCGATTTCCGGGTCAAAGATATAGGGTAGAAGGTTCTCTTCTTTTTCAATGAGAGTCGTTTCAATGCCCCAGATGCCGCCGGTAGCCTCGGCAACTTCGCATCCGATGAATCCGCCGCCAATAATTGCCGCTTTTCCGATTTTCCCTCTTTCCGCCAGGGAACGGAACTGGAGGGCATCATCAGGTGTGGTAAAATGTCTAATCAGCGGCGAATCGGGGACAGGAAAAGGAAGCGGGTTCGGTCGGGCTCCGGTCGCCAGGATTAATTTGCCGTAGTTATGATTATAAGTTTCACCAGAAGCGGTATCCTTTATCGTTATAGCTTTCTTATTGCGGTCAATCCGAATGATTTCAGCGCCGGTGACAACAGAAAAACTTTTGGTATCGCGAAAAAAAATCCGGTCACGCTGAACGCCGTATGATGTCCGCATCAGAGAATCGATGCTGTCGATATCGCCTGAGGCAAAATAGGGGAGACCACAAGAGGCGTAGGAGAGCCGCTCGCCTTTTTGAAAGAGAGTGATGGAGGCATTCGGCAGACGTCGGGCAAGGACGGCGGCAGTCTTGGGACCGGCGGCGACACCGCCGACAATGACAAAATCAGAAGTGGTTTTTTCAGGTTTCATAAATGATTAGGGGGTTGCCGCAACAACCCCCATCCTGTTTGACGACCGGCTGAGCATCAGGTCGAAATTTCTCCGCGCACCGAGAGGGCGATTTTATAAAAAATTGTAATCATCAAAAATCCGAGAGCATAGACTCCCAGGGTAATCATAGTCTCCGGGAAGGTAGGCCAATATTCGGTGATGGCGCCTAAGGGGGTGGGAACAAAGCCGGCTACCACCATACCTATTCCCTTGTCAATCCAGATAGAAACAAACACCGCGGCGCAGGCGAAGATTAGCCATTTTTCGTTCTGACGTGTTTTGGGGTTAACCAGAAGCACCGCCGCCAGAACTCCGAGCGTAACCGAAGTCCACATCCAGGGGACCAGTTTGCTGTGACCATCGAGACCAGAGAAGAGATACTGGAAACTGGTCATATGGTCGGGAATGCGGCTGTAAAAAGCGGTAAAGACTTCGAGCAGTATGAAAAAGAGATTGAGAAGCATAGCGTAGGTGATAATCTGCGCCAGTTTCTGAATCGGCTCGCGGCCCGGGTCGAACCGGGTGAATTTCCGGACAATGAAGACAACCAGCAAAAGAAACGCCGGACCGGAAGCGAAAGCCGATGCCAGGAAGCGCGGGGTCAAGATTGCGGTGAACCAGAAGGGGCGTCCGCCCAGTCCGCTATATATAAATGCGGTCACGGTATGAATGCTGATTGCCCACGGTATAGAGAGAATTATAATCGGTTTAATCCAGGAGGGGGGCTTTATCCCTTTCCTCTCCGATTCCAGAGTGACCCGGCTGATTATAACGTTGAGCAGCAGGTATCCGCTCAGGACAATGGTATCCCAGAAGAGAACCGAACTGGGCGACGGGTGCAGAATCAGGTTAAATGCTCGCATAGGTTGCCCGAGGTCAACGGTGATGAAGAGTATGCACATGGTAACCGCCGAGATGGCGAGGAATTCTCCGAGGATGGTCATCTTGCCGAACATCTTGTAATTGTGAAGGTAATATGGGAGCACTACCATCACAGCGGAGGCAGCCACGCCAACCAGAAAAGTAAACTGGGCGATGTAAAATCCCCAGGTGACATCGCGGCTCAATCCGGTGATTCCCAGTCCGTACCCGAGTTGCCTGAGATAGAATAGGAAGCCGGTGGCAATGATTGCCATAAGAAAGAGCACCCAGGTCCAGTATTTTTTATCTCCAACTAACGCTTTTTCGAGCATATATACCTCACACTAAGTAGAAGACGACCGGTTGAGTTCCAAGATACGGTTTCCTGCGGATAGCAAAGCGATTTCGCAGCAGCTGACGGACTTCGGATTCAGGGTCTTCGAGGTCCCCAAAAGCCATTGCCTTCTCGGGACAGGCTTCCACGCAAGCCAGCGGCAGTCCTTTAGCCAGTCGCTCGTTGCAGAAGGTGCACTTCTCGACCACGCCGCGGGTGCGGGTAGGGAAGTCCTTGTCGATTTCCTTTATGAAAGGACGCGGGTCGCGCCAGTTAAAACTGCGGGAGCCGTAGGGACATGCCGCCACACAGTAGCGGCAGCCGATACAGCGGTGCCAGTCCATCATAACGATGCCATCCTGGCGCTTCCAGGTAGCCTGAGTCGGGCAGACCCGAACGCAGGGGGGATTATCGCAATGATTGCAGAGCACCAGGACCGGTTTCTCCTTCAGCGAGTCTTCAATGAATTCATTTTCCTGGTCAAGGAAGGCTTTCTCGTATTCTTCTTTCCAGATCCATTTGATTTCATCTTTGCGATTATCAAACTGGGGGACATTGTGAATCCTGTGACAGGCATCGATGCAGGCGCGGCATCCCTCTTTTTCAAGACATTTTTTCGGGTCGATAACCAGCGCCCATCTCTTGCCGACATGACCTTCCTTCTCGGCGGCGGAAGCCTGCGCCGGTTGCGAAGCAAAGGCATCAGCCAACGGTTTGCCGGAAAGGCCGATTATAGTGGTCAGACCGGCAATCTTGATGAAATTTCTTCTATCAATGCCGCTCATATCCCCTCCTTAGGTTCGGTGTGGCAGTCCCAGCAGTAGGGTGAAACAGCGACATAATTATGGCAACGGTCGCAGAATTCCGCCTTGTTGGAATGGCAACCAAGACAGGTTTTGGTCAGGCTCATCTCATATTCTTTGCCGGAGAGGGAGTGATAGGCGCGCAATTCTTCGCGCACTACCTGGTCGCGCCACTCATAGATGAGGTCCATATGAGAGGCTTTCATATATTCGGTGGCGGCCACACATTGCTTTTCATCGACCGGCAGTTTGATGTCAGGTCGTTCCGCGCTGGTCCCGGAGGCGAGATTTACCCAGATGGGAGTCGTGAAGAGCACCAGGAAAAGAATTAATCCGGTGATTATTTTGCCAGCGTCATACATGGACTTTTTCCTCCTTTCCCGGGAGCGGCGCCCCGCGAAAATCAGCCTCCCGCTCCTTTTCCCCTTTCATCATGAGGGCGTTTCCGACCAGCTCGTGAAGTCCCGCCACAGCGACACCCGGCGCCCAGAAATCCATGAGCGGAGGGAGGGTGGCTTTGTCGATGGCGCAGATGCAGACAAGGAGGTTGACACCGTGGTTTTGCTGGACATATTTGACGGCATTGGCGCGGGGGAAGCCGCCGCGGAGGCGCATCTCAAGGTTTTCATCGGTACCGAGTCCCGAGCCGCTTCCACAGCAGAATGTCTGCTCCCGAATGGTGTTCTCCGGCATTTCGTAGAAGTGGTTGCAGACGCTTTTCAGTATGTAACGGGGTTCCTCCAGAAGTCCCATGGCGCGCGCCGGATTACAGGAATCATGGAAGGTGACTTTATAGCTGTCGTTGCGCTCCGGAGCGAGTTTTAGTTTTCGATTTTTAATAAGGTCAGCGGTAAATTCGGCGATATGTACCATTTTGGTGGAGCGGGCGTTCTCAAAGACGGTGCCGGTCACCGGCGATTTTGGCACTTCCAGAAAATCGGCGGGGCCGTTCATGGTATCCATATATTGATGCAGGACACGCCACATATGGCCGCATTCGCCGCCGATAATATATTTCACTCCCAACCGCTTGGCTTCGGCGTAAATCTTGGCGTTAAGCCGTTTCATCATTTCGTGAGAGTGAAAAAGGCCGAAATTGCCGCCTTCGGAAGCGAAGGCGCTAAAGGTGTAATCGAGCCCTATTTCATGAAATAGAGCCAGGTATCCGAGAAAACCGAAATAGTGCGGGTCGCCGAAATAGTCAGCCGATGGCACGACAAAGAGGACCTCGGCCCCTTTTCTATTGACGGAGGGATTTACCTTTATGCCGGTGATATCTTCGAGGTCATCGGCGGCGAAATCGACGCTGTCTTTGAAGCCGTGCGGTTGAATGCCCAGATGGTTTCCGGTACGGAAGCAGTTGGCGGCGGGAGTGGTTATCCAGTCGATTCCGATACCGACCAGATTCAGAAGTTCCCGACCGATAATGGTAATCTCGGCGGTATCGATACCGTAGGGGCAGAAAACCGAGCAGCGGCGGCATTCGGTGCATTGATAAAAGTAGTAGAACCATTCTTTCAAGACCGGCACGGTCAATTCACGTCCGCCGGCCATCTTCCCGAGAATTTTTCCGGCCGTGGTGAAGTCTTTGCGATAAACGGAACGGAGCAATTCGGCGCGGAGGACCGGCATATTTTTGGGGTCGCCGGAGCCGATATAGAAATGACATTTGTCGGCGCAGGCGCCGCACCGGACACAGATATCCATGAAGATCCGCAGCGAGCGGAATTTGTGAATTCGTTCGCGGAGCCCCTCGAGGATGATTTCTTTCCAATTGGACGGCAGTTGCCAATCATCTTCAGTCGGCTGCCACTTGCGCACAAAAGGAAGCCCCAGATACTCCATGCTTTTGGGGTTAGCGCTGTAGTTGAAAGTTCCTCTGCGGAATTCAACATGAGGGTCCATCCAGTCTCGACGACGAGGCTGGTAACCTATTGCGGTCAATTCTTCCGGTTTAAAATGTTTTTCTGACATAGTTATTCTTTCTCCAGCGGAATACCGGCGCCCTTGATAAGTTCGCGGAATTCATCTTCCCATTCCTCGTAGGTGTGAACCTTGACAGGAGGATTCCAGGGATTGATATGCCGTTTCATCCGGCTGTTGTTGGAAAGATTGCGGGTCGGGCTCAGGAAAACCCCCGCCATATGCACCAGTTTGCTTGCCGGGAAGTAAGCCAGAAGGAGACTTACCAGAAAAAGATGTATATAAAAAAGCGAGCTTATGCCTTCGGGTACCAGCGGGCTGAGGCTGAATAAACCGAGCATTAATTGCTTTACCGCAATCAGGTCGGTTTTTATGAAGTAACGCATCAAGACACCGGTAGCGGCGATAGCGATGATTAGAAGCAGCGGGAAATAATCGGAAATGAGTGAGATATACCGTATTTGCGGCGTAACAACGCGGCGGAAGAAGAGAAAACTCAGGGCGCCCAGAATCATGATATCGGTCAGAAAGAGGACCGGAACGCCGACCTGGAAGAAACCATCAAGGTTTTGCAAAAATGTGACAAATGCCGGAGTCGGCTCGAGGAAAAAGCGGAAATGGCGCAGAATTATTATCAGAAACGACCAGTGAAAAACCAGTCCGGCAAGCCAGAGATATTTGGCGGAGCCATAGACCAGTTTGCCGCCGTTTTTGAGCTCCATTTTGGTATTGCGAAATAGAGAGCGAAAAAAGAGAACTTCGAGGGCTATCCGCCCGATAACGCCCAGAGTTGAGGATGGGTTATCGAGGGGGCTGGACTTAATCCAATCGAGCGATTTCTGCTGGCCGCAAGTGGTGGTGATATGAAACGGCACCGGCGAGCGCGCCCATTTAACGACGCGGTAAACGATACCGAACAAGAAAAGGAAGACCGCGGCCGCCGGAAAAATTACACCGAAGAGGTAATACAGACCGCCGGAGGCGGTTCCCACCCAAGCCAGGGTGATTAAAACGGCTACCGCCAGTAAAGAATAGAAAATTTTCATCCGGCATTCCTCCCGAAATAGGAGCAATTATCAGATATTTTCATGGGGTGAGTTTCCTTCCTGTTTGAAGTCCAGGGTGACAAGGTCAGAATCCTTCAATATTCTGAAAGCACGGGCTTTGATTTCTTTGAGGCGCAGGTCGTAAATCTGCTCGCGGCAGCGACTGTATATGTCGAATGCAACCAGCGCCAGGCGGTCAATCCGCTCCTCCAGCGCCGCTATCATCTGGAAGTCATCGGTACTTTCGGCTACCGCTTCCAGTCGAATAATCCGTTTCAATTGGAAAAGAAAGTGAGTCGCCTGTGAAGGGGTGAAATCCTGGACGGAGCGGATACGAATCAAGCGGTCAAGGGAGATTTGGAGGGGTGCGATGTCGCCGTCGTCGAAAAGGGTTTGGATTATTTCAGCCGTTTCTTTCTCGATGGTAAAGCCGACGGGATTGGCGAATTGATTTTTCTGGTTTTTCAGGAAGAGGCCGGAATCGGGGGGGTAGGAGGCGAGTATAGCTTCCCGCCATTTATCGAGGATGATATTTTTTTTCTTCTGTAATAATTCGCCTAACATAGTCGGTTCTGTCCCAGAGTTTCAAAAAAAGGCGGGGTATCTCAAAGTTAATGAGAAATTCCCCGCCCGGAAAATATCTTATACGCAACCGGTCGGTTTCGCCAAGCCGGCGACTTTGCAGGCGCCTTTGGCTGGTCCCGACGGAAACATGTCATAGATCTCTTTGAGCGAGAAGCCGGTTTCCTTGCACAGTTTCCGAATCATCGGAGCAATCCCGTACTTCTGATAGTAATCCCGAAGATAGTTGACCACTTTCCAGTGATTTTCGGTCAGGTTGTCGACACCTTCGGTCGAGGCAAGGGCCAGAGCCACTTTTTCGTTCCACTGCTCGGGCTCTTCCATAAAGCCATCTTCATCGACATTGATCTTGACGTCACCGAGTTCAAATATCGGCATTGTAAGTCCTCCAGATATGATAGATTATATTGTTAAACGCCTTAGTTTCCTCAATGCATTTCGATATACCCGCAGGGGCAGTTCTCCGCACATTTCTTACACCCGTTGCAGAATTCGAGTTTAAATTTATATGCTTGACCTTTGACGACCGGTTTGATTATGGCATTGTCCTGACAGAAACTCCAGCAGGAGCCGCAATCAAAACAGAGACCGCAGCTGAGACATCTTTTGGCTTCGGCGATAGCCTCTTCTTGTGAAAGAGTTCTGACGATTTCGGCATCCATCTTTTTGAAACGCTCCTCGACGGGCAAATGCTGGGATGGATGCGGCTGTCGGGCTTCGTAATAGGACAGTTTCATTTTTTCGTGACGAACAATCTCCTGCTGAGGCAGTTCCGGCACCGGCTCGCCGGTTATCAGTTCATGGATAGCCTCGGCGGCGCGTCGTCCATGGTAAATGGCGGTAACCGCGATTCCCAATTCGATATCATCACCGCCGGCGTAAATATTCTCGGCTTTGGTTTTCATTTTCTGGTCGGTCTTAATCCAGTCCCGTCCTTCTTTGAGAAATTCGGCGCCGCCGAAGTCAGGCTCCTGACTTATTGCGGCAATCAGAGTGGTGAAGGCAAGGTCAAAAGTATTGCCGGGAATCGGGACCGGTTTTCTTCTGCCGGAGGCGTCCGGCTCGCCCAGCTCCATCCGCTGGCATTTCATTCCGACCGCCCTGTCGCCGTTCCTGGTGATTTCCAGAGGGGCCGCCAGGAATTCTATCTGCACACCCTCTTCGATAGCGCCATCAATTTCCTCTTTGATAGCCGGCATTTCATTGCGGGTGCGGCGATAGAGAATGGTTGACTTGGCGCCGAGACGGCGCGCCACCCGGGCGGCATCGATAGCAGTGTCGCCGCCGCCGATAACAACAACATGGTCGCCGACATCAAGCGTTTGACCGGTGTTGATGCGGTGCAGGAATTCGGTGCCGGTGAAGACATTAACGGCGTCATCGCCGCTGATATTCAGTTTTATCCCTTTGTGGGCGCCGATGCCGACAAAAATGGCACGATAGTCTTTTTGCAGCGATTCGTACGGAATATCTTTTCCGACCACCGTGTTGCATTTAAGCTCTACCCCCATGGCGAGGACGCGGTTTATTTCAGCGTCGAGGACATCCTGCGGCAGACGGTAGTCTGGGATTCCATAGCGCAGCATTCCGCCCGGTTTGGGAAAGGCTTCGAAGATAGTTACGCCGTATCCGCGACGGGCTAATTGATAAGCGCACGAAATACCGGCCGGACCAGAGCCGATAACGGCGATTTTCTCGCTCCGCTTTTCTTCGGTCAGTTTGCGCGGCTTAAGATTCTTTGCCAGCCCGTAATCCCCCAGAAATCTTTCGAGGCTGTTTATTTCGACGCCCCCTTCGAGAGCGCTGCGATTGCAATCGGTTTCGCAAGGATGAGGACAGACCCGTCCCATAGTGGCAGGCATGGGGGTAGTCTCCATGAATATCTGCCAGGACTCTTCCAGGGTCTGGTCATAGGTTTTGCCCAGGTCGTCGGTTTTGGCGATAGTCATCAGAACTTTCCGGACCTGATTATGATTGGGGCAGTTGCAGATGCAGGGGGGAGTCTTCTCAACAAAAACCGGGCGCAGGGGAGAAGTTTCAACCGATGAGCCGCCTGCCGAACTGCTGAGACTCCGGAGACCTTTCTTTTCTTTCTTTACTATTTTAGCCATTATGTCGCTCTCTCATTGTATTAATTAAGACAATAATTCTCAAATCTTCGCCGGTTCCCATTGGCAACGATGGAATCCGGAATGCTCATCTCACGCCTGGTCCGGGCAAAGTCAAGCGCTCTGCTGATAAAAGCATTAGCCCAGCCATGATTGCCATCAGCATGAATATGGGTATAGAAGGCAAGAGTCTGGCGGTAAACCAGGCCATCTTTCCTGTTCCCCAATCCTACCCCGGTTTCCATCCGGCAACAGCCGGTGTCAGGCGGCAGAGCGCCTCTGATTCCAGAATAGTGAAATTCGTGCCCATTAATCCTGGCGCCAACCGGGAAAAAAGGATTGCCGGCCGTTACTTCAAGGGTAGTATATCCATGCCCGACCGGTCGCGGATGCATCTCAAGGTCCAAATCATAAACCCCTGCCATTGGAAAGCTGTTTTGATTCCAGTTCAGATTTCGGCAGAGGTAAATCAGTCCACCGCATTCGGCATAAATCGGCATTCCGGAGTCAGCGGCGGTTTTCACCGACTGCATCAGAGTCTGATTGTCACCCAATTTTCCGGCGTGAGTTTCCGGGAAGCCGCCGCCGATATATAAGCCGTCAAGCTCAGGAAGTTTTCGCTCATTTAAAGATGATATTGGCACCAGTTCGGCGCCCAGTTCGGTCAGTCGCTCCAGATTTTCTGGATAGTAGAAGGTGAAGACGGAATCGGAGAAGTAACCAATCTTGACCTGAGTAGAAGATGTCGACTGAACCGGGGACTGAATCATCTCCAGAGGTCTGGCTTTCCGGGCGGCATTATATATCCGCTCCAGGTCAAAATGAGTCTCTGCCAGAAGCGCCAGATTTCTCTCGAATTGAGCGTCCGTGGTAAACTCCGCCGGCGGAATAAGCCCCAGATGCCGTTCCGGTATCGTGACAGACTTATCTCTCAGATTCGGAATCGAGCCAAGAACAGGGATGCCGCAATACTCTTCGATGGCATCGGTGATAATTCGCTTATGCCGTTCCCCCGCCACCCGGTTTAGAATAACTCCGGCGAATCTCAGACTGCGCTCGAATTCCAGGCAGCCTTTCACAATGGCGGCAACGGTGCGGGTTACCTTGGCGCAGTTGATAACCAGCAGAATGGGGGAGCCGGTCATACGGGCGAGTTCGGCGGTGCTCTGCTCTCCCTCGACATTCCTGCCGTCGAACAATCCCCGGTTACCTTCAATGAGGCTGAGGTCGAAACCTTGAGAATATTTCAGGAAAGAGGAACGGACCTCATCGGCCGGGACAAGAAAGGTATCAAGATTTCGGCAGGGGGTAGCGGCGATGGCCGATAACCAGGCCGGGTCGATATAATCAGGCCCTTTCTTAAAGGGCGCAACTGATTTTCCCCCCTTCTTGAATCCAGCTACCAGAGCGAGCGATAGTAATGTCTTGCCGGAATCGCCGGAAATTCCGGCGATTACCAGGCGAGGTAAACTGACCAGCATATTTAGCAGACCGGCGCCGGATTAATCGTTAGCGGCGCCCTCTTTATGCGGAAGTTCAATAAAACTGCCTCCGAAATAGGTGTAAACACATCTTCCGGAGTTGACCAACTGCTTGATGGCGTCTTTACAGATCTGTTTGTCCACCTCATCGCCGAACATCTCGATGATGCCTTTGGTCAGGTCGGTCGCCTTCAGTTTTTTCAAACCGGTGGCGTCCTTAATCATGTTGTACATGGCTTCCGCAACTTCCTCTACAGTTTTTGCCACAATATATCCTTCTAATAATTCAGGTGTGTCGATCTCTTAAAAGTCAGACCGGCGTGCTTAAAGTCGTCAATATGCTCTTTCCGGAATTCGATGCCGGCCATTCTGAAAAATCTGGGCCAGCCGATGCGCTCGATCCACTCACCCATTCTTTCGTATTTGCGGGCGTTCTTTGCCCAGAGCTCCACCAGATTCTTGACCGCTTCCGTAACTTCGGGCCAACGAGGCGGGTTATTGGGCAGGAAGGGAATCGCCAGTTTGGAAAACATTGGTTCGTGCCGGGCATTGGAGACTTTGCCGCCGACCCAGATGGAGACGCCGTCATTGAGCGGGTCATTCAGTTTCATCGACGGGCAGACGGTATAGCAGTTGGCGCAGAACATGCAACGCTCTTCAATGACTTCGACTGATGGTTTGCCGCCAACCGTTGCAGGACGAATCGCTGCGGTCGGACAGGAAGCGCTGACATTGGGGATTTCGCAGGTCTTATGGAGATTATCGTGGTCGATTTTTGGGGGACGACGATGAATTCCCAGAATGGCGATATCGGAGCAATGGACGGCGCCGCACATATTCAGGCAGCAGGCGAGTGCGATACGGAGTTTTCCGGGGAGAACCATTGTTTCAAAGTAATCAGCCAGTTCATCCATGACCGCCTTAACGATGCCGGAGGCGTCGGTCGCCGCCGAATGGCAGTGAATCCAGCCCTGAGTATGAACGATACTGGAGATGGAGTTCTGAATGCCGCCGACGGGATGTCCCAGGGCTTTCAGGTCTTTAATCAGAGGGTCGATGTTTTCCTGTTTGGTTAAGAGAAACTCGACATTATGGCGGCTGGTGAAGCGGAGGAATCCGTCACAATACTTATCCGCCAGTTCGGCGTACTTGCGAATCTTGTCGACACTGACCAGGCGGGGAGAGCCGGCTCTGACCGTGAACAGCCTGGCGCCGTTTTCAGAGACGTGCACCATGACGCCCGGTTTCAGGACTTCGTGGTATTTCCACTTTCCGTAATTCTGTTTAATTACCGGCGGCAGGAATTTTTCATAATGCGGGGGACCGATGTCGGTCAATCTTTCTTGCATTGCTTCTGGCATATCAAACCTCTATGGCAAATTGTTATTTACTTTTTTTCTTCTTCTTCATCTTCGACGAAATATTCTTCATAGAAGACATAAGGATTCTCGCGCGGGTGGGCAACCATCTCCGCCACCGGTTCCAGCTCGACCGCTTCCAGGAAATTTCCCAGACCGACACGCTGAATGAACTCGCCGATACGTTCGCGGTTCTTGCCTTCTTCGCACCAGAGATCCCAGATTCTTTCGATGACGTCTTTTATCTGGCGATAGGGGGCTTCAATCTTGATGAAGGGCATCAAAACGGAAGACAGCAGGGCGCCTTCAATAATCGGGGCTTTGGAGCCGAGGAGAACCACGGCACCGCGGTCTTTGCCGGGGCGAAGCGCCTTGGGCATAATATTAATGCAGTGCATGCAGCGGCGGCAGTAGCTATTGTCGATATGGAGTTCTTTACCATCCCAGTCCATACACTTGGCGGGGCAGTTATCGACCACTTCGGAGCGGATATCCATTCCCCGGTCGGCATACTCGCGAACGGAGTCTTTATCCATCTGGATGCTGTCGCGCCAGGTGCCGATGATGGAGCAGTCGGCGCGGGCGATAGAGGCGACGCAATCATTGGGACAGCCGGACATTTTGAACTTGAACTTATAAGGAAACGCCGGACGATGCAGCTCGTCCTGATAATTCATGGTCAGGTCATAAGATAACGCCAGGGTGTCGTAGCATGCCCATTCGCAGCGAGCCGGACCGACACAGCAAGAAGGTGTGCGGACATCGGAGCCGGAGCCGCCGAGGTCGAAACCAGCCTGGGTCAATTCCGAAAATATCGGCTCCAGATGAGGAGTGCTGGTGCCCAGGAAGATAATATCGCCGGTGGAGCCGTGCATATTAGTCAAACCGGAGCCATGTCTTTCCCAGATGTCACAGAGTTTGCGCAGGGAATCGGAAGTGTAGAACCATCCCGCCGGCTGATTGATACGAATGGTGTGAAAGTGTGAAACGTTGGGGAATTTGTCGGGGACATCGGAGTAACGACCGATGACTCCGCCGCCGTAACCCATTACGCCGACAATGCCGCCATGCTTCCAGTGGCCAATCTTTTCGTTGTACGAGAGTTCCAGCTGCCCTAAGAGGTCAGCCGCCATAGGGCTTTTCTGCGCCGCAGTTTTGATTTCTTTAACAAAACTGGGCCATCGCCCTTTTTCCAACTCATCGAGTTTTGGTGTCTGTGATTTTGTTTCAGCCATTTCTTCTCCTTAAATAATCAGAATACCGAATTTTCAGAATTGATTGCATGTGACTGATAATTCCCCAACAGAGACTGAATTAGACTTTTTTGGCTGGCCTTTATTTGTCCGATACAGATTTGGGTAGAGGAGTCACACATAGTTTTTCCCGTTTCTCAGTACCTATGTTAACAAATTGAAGAAAATGAGTCAAGAAGAATTTGTGAAAAATTTCATTAAGTCTCGCCCTCTAAAAAACTTGAAAATAGCCTGCCCGCTCAATTAATGCGACCGTAATCGTTTATACCACAAGATGTTACTGAAATGCATTGTGCCTGATGAAAGACTTAGCCCTTAATCTGCAGCAAAAACAGTTCTGATATATATAGTCAATCTTGCCCTGCCACCACCGATTTTGGCGGTGGCAGGGCAAGAAAACGGTTACATTCCCTTATAGGGGTTGGGACCTACCCTTTCAATGGTCTCCAGAAATTCATCAAAGATTTTCGGAATTCTGGCATAGTCCGATATGGCTACTTCGTGCAGTTGCACCCGTTCCTCTTCCAGCACCAGCTGTTTCAACTTTTCGCGCACGTTGGACATCCTGGTCGCGGCAAGTTCGGACCCGCGGATAAAATGGCATTGGTAGTCATCCCCTTTCTTGCATCCGATAAGGAGGACGCCGTCAAATCCGCTTGCCAGGGCATCGCCGACCCAGATGGTGTTCATGGAGCCGAGACAACGAAGAGGAATGAGGCGGACCATGGCATTGTACTGCAGTCGTTTCATTCCGGCCATGTCGAGCGACGGGAGGGCGTCATTCTCGCAGATGAAAGCGAGGATGCGCGGCTTTTCTTCGAACTCATCGGGAATATGAATCGCCTTTATCATCTGGGAGATCATATTTACGTTGTAGTTCTTAAAGGAGATAATGCGCTCGGGGCAGGCGCCCATGCAGATGCCGCAGCGGCGGCAGCGAAACGGATTGGGCAGCGGTGTTCCTTTGGCATCTTCATCAAGAGTTCCAAAGGGACATTCTTCAGTACAGCGTTTGCACTGGGTGCATCGTTGCATGAAGAATTCGGGGAAGGAGAGGTCGCCGGCGCGGGGGTGCACGGCGGCGCCACGGGCAATTGATTCAACCGCTTGAATCGCCTTGAGAGCGGCGCCGTAGGCGTCGGATGCGGAAGCGGAAAGGTCCATCGGGGCGCGAACAGTACCAGCCGCATAGATACCGGTTCTTCTGGTTTCGTAAGGAAAACAGATATAATGAGAATCGGGGAAGCCGTACTTGAGAGTGGGCAGGTCGGTTCCCTGCCGGTATGAAAGATTTAAGATTTTTGCTCCTTTTTCCGCTCCGGCCGCTTCTTTTTTGCCGTCGGCCATTAGACCGTCTTGAGGAGCAGCCGCAGTTTCGGCTGACTCAGAGGTCTCCTGCGGCGCAGCCTCCGTTTCAGATTCATCGACTTTCGTTGACGGCACCATGCCGGTCGCCAAAACGACCATATCTGCCGTGATTCGGATATCCTCACCCAGGAGAGTTTCTCTGACATCGATGGCAATTTTGCCGCCGTCAGTTTTATTGACAGCGGCGATTTCACCTTTGGTCAGGAAGATGGCATCATCGTTTTGCACGTGGGCGTAGAATAATTCGTACTGCGCCGTGGCGCGGAGGTCGCGGTAGATTATAAATATCCTGGCATGGGGATATTTCTCTCTGACATAGAGGGCCTGTTTGAGCGAAACCCGGCAACAGACGGCGGAGCAATAGGGGAGATGGTCCGGTTCGCGCGAGCCGGCGCACTGGATAAAAGCGATGCTTTCAATCGCTTTACCGTCGGAGGGTCTCTTAATACCGCCGTTGGAGACCATCGTTTCCAGGTCGATATTAGTTACGACATCGGGCGTTACCCCATATCCCCAGCGGGATAGTTTAGCGGGGTCGTAGGATTTCCAGCCGGTCGCCTGGACAATCGCCCCAACCTGCAGTTCGGTATCGACAGAGCCATCGTTAATGACGACACTAAACTTTCCGGGCTGACCGGAGGTTTTGGAAATCGTCGTGCCCTTCTTTACCGTAATATGAGGATTTGATTCGACTTCTTTAATCAATTCGTCAATGCCGGAATTCTCCGGTAATTGATAGGGAGCCGTTTTGGGGAATACTTTCGAGAATTTGGCCGCCCATCCGCCCAGATGATTTTCTTTTTCAATCAGAATCACTTTGTAACCGGCAGCGGCTGAGGCCTTGGCTGCCGTCAAGCCGGCTTTGCCTCCCCCGACCACCATTATAGTCTTGCTGGTTTCTTCAATGAAGGGTTGAGGCGGCTCACTGTTGCGGACGCGGGCAACTCCCATCCGAATATAATCTTCGGCTATAAGCTGGGTATCATCGTCATTGGGCTTGTGGCACCAGGCGACCTGTTCACGGAGGTTCACCCGGTCGGTGAGGATATCTTTTCCAAAATCGAACAGCTCCGGAAAGGCGCGATTGGAGCAGGCGGCAACCACCACCCGGTTTATCCCTTCTGTGGCGATGTCACTCTTTATCAGTTCCAGACCCGCGAGGGAGCAGAACATATCGTGAGTTTTGCAGAGGTCGGCTTTGCCATCTTTAAGAGCGATGCCGCTTAACTTTTCGATATCGACAGCGCTGCCGATTTCGCACCCCTTGCAGATATAAACGCCAATTTTCGGTTCCATAGTTATTTCCTCCCCGCGGCACAGATTGCCTGCATGGCGGCGCCGGTGGCTTGCTGCACGCTGTTGGCGACATCACATGGCCGCAGCACCGCCCCCGCTCCGACAATCCCACTGCTGCCGTCGGAGACAAGGAACCCGTAGGGGTCCCGCGTTACAGGAATCGATGGCAGGTCATCAGCGGTATTCGGCACCATTCCGATTGCCAGCACCGCCATATCGACTTCCGTCTTTGTGATAACTCCGGTGAGAGTATTCTCCGCTTCCAGGATAATATTTCCAGTGGCGGGATTTTCGGAGACATTGCCAACCTTGCCCCGGTGAAAATGAAATTTCGGGTCCTGTTGGACTTTGACATAGAAATCTTCCATTCTGCCGGGTGAGCGAACATCAATGTAAAACATATGTATATCTGCTTCCGGATACTGGGTATGGACATAAGTTGCCTGCTTCATGGAAGCGAGACAGCAGACGGATGAGCAGTAAGGGAGATGATTTTCATCGCGCGAGCCGGCGCACTGTACAAAACCGATCGATTTGATCTCTTTGCCGTCGGAAGGGCGGACTATTTTTCCTCCGGAAGGACCATTCTCGGAGGCGAGCCGCTCCATGATGACATTGGTCACAACATTCTTATATTTGCCGAATCCGAGGTTATCGATTTTGGTGGCGTCGTACGGTTTCCATCCGGTCGCCCAGACAATGGAGCCAACCTTGAGACTGATATCCTGGGCGGTCATATTGAGGTCGATAGCGCCATAATTGCAGGAATCGACAACCTTTTTCATAGAAGGGTCTTTTATATATTTGGGGTCAATAACATATCGCGCCGGATAAGCCATTAGATGGGGAAGATAAATGGCTTTTGTCCGCGAAAGTCCAAAATTGAAGTCATCATCTCTTTCGACCTCGCAGGCTTTTTCACAGTCGCCACAGGCGGTGCATTTCTCATTGACATATCGGGGGTACAGTTTGACCTGTATATCGTAACTGCCGGCAGCGCCGCTGATTTTTCCGATTTCCGCCAGAGTCAACACTCGTATGCAGGGATTGACTCTGATTCTTCTGAGGTTTATTTCGATGCCACAGGTAGGTGGGCAGAGTTTGGGGAAGTACTGGTTCATGGCGGCGACGCGTCCACCAAGCGAGGCGGTCCGCTCCAGCAGGACCACCGATTTTCCGATTTCTGCCGCCTCAATGGCGGCGGTCATGCCGGCGATACCCCCGCCAACAACCAGTATATCTGCTTTTATCAGGCCGGGAACAGGTTCAATATCTGCCATAGTCTCCTCCAGATGATATATCTAAGCCATTATTTTGTATTGTCTTACATAATTAGCGCAAATTTAACTTTGTGAACATATTAACAAACTCAATTCATATATAAACGCCGTTTCCGGTTTTGTCAAGTGGTAACTGGATAAATCTATCCCTTTTGAAATATAGGAATGACTTGCGGCATAATCTATTTTGCCAGCACCGGCATACCCATCATGGGCCAGATAAGCCAGACAAACAGACCCAGAATAATCATCAGTATCAAACTGGCAGGAATGCCGGCGCGGAAGAATTCGCCGGAGGAGAACTGACGGCTTTCATAGGCAATGGCATTGGGAGCGGCTCCAATCAGGAGGAGAAACGGCATTCCGGCGGTTGCCAGTGAGGCAAACAGGATGACTTCCGGCGCTACCCCCAGGTAGGGGGCGATGACCAGCGCCACCGGAAGGGAAATGGCGATGGCGGCGACATTCATAATGAAGTTGGTCATTATCAGGACAAAGAAGGCGACACCCATGACGAAAACAAACCAGGTGGCGTTCTGAAACAGGAGGAGCCAGTTGACCGCCAGCCAGTTGGCCGCCCCGGTTTGCCAGAGGCAGAAACCGATACTCATGGCGCCGCCGAACAGGAGGACGATATTCCAGGGGATTTCCTCGAGGTCTTTTATAGTTAGGATATTGGAGGCGAAGAATATCAAGGTTGCCAGAAGTATCAGGGCGCTCTTCTCCAGCGGTTTCAGAAAGGGAATGAAGGAGCGCAGTCCAAGGGCGGCGATGACCAGCCCTACGACGAGTATGGCGATAATCTCTTTGCGGGTAATAGGGCCCAGTTTGGCGTAAAGGGACGAGGCTCGCTCCCGCAATCCCGGGATGGTGCTTCGTTCCGGCTTGAAGGCAATCAGAAAGAAGAGCCAGATTAAGAACACCATCAGCCAGCCAAGGGGCAGCATATAATATGAGAATTCAAAAAAAGATATTTCCCTTCCCGTCATATCCTTGAAGAAACCGATGGCGACGGCGCCGCGGGCGGCGCCCAGCAGAGTGACGACGCTTCCGGCTCCGGCGGTAAAAGCCATACCGATGAAGAGGCCCTTGCCGAAACGGCTCGGTCTTTGCTCGTCATCGTACAATCCATAGATAGCCATCAACAGCGGGAAGACCGCCGCCGCCACCGCGGTATGCGCCATGATCAAGGTGAGAAACGCCGTCATGGCGAAACAGCCGAGATAAATCATGCTGGTCCGCTCGCCAACAAGAACGAGCATCTTGTACGCCATTCTTTGCGTCAGGCCGGTCTTGGTAAAAACCATACCAATGACCAGAGAGCCGAAGATAAACCAGACGGACGGGTCCATAAAATCGGTGAAGGCGATTCGGGCGTCACGAATGAGGAAGAGAGCCTGAAGGATTCCGATGGCGATACTGGTAATTCCAATTGGGACGACTTCGAAGACCCACCAGGTGGCGGCAAAGAGGAAGAGCGCGACAGCCGCTTTTCCTTCGCGAGAAAGCTCAAAATGCTTGCCCAGGGGGTCAACGGCATCAGGCCAGGGGGGAGAAAAATAGACGGCGGCGAAGAGCGCCAGTCCCAGGGTCAAAAAGAAAATCCGTTTCCAGTCGATTTTTTTGCCGGGAACACCCGCCAGAAAGACATCGGCCGGCATCGGCGGCAGCCCGCCCCTTTGAGTTGATTTATTTTTGGCGCCTCTATTTTTCCAGAACATAGTCACTCCAGATTGATTGTCCGATTGCTGAGATTCCTGTTAAAGTATCAGAGTTGCAATTTCGTGGAAAACATCGACCGACCGGATTACACCGATTACCCGTCCCTCCCGGGTAACCGGAATCAGGCTCAAGTCGTTGCTGACCATTTCGTAAATCACTTTCATCAGGTGGTCGCCGGCATCAATGGTGCGCGCGATAGGCAGCATCACTTCGCTCACCGGGCGCTCCGCCCGTTCGCGAATCCCATTGACCACTTTATCGAAGGATAGCTCCATCAGGTTGGGGTCAACCTGGATGTTAAACCATTTGCTCTGCTGTTTTGACGGTGAACTTAGAAACTCCGGTTCGAGCCCTCGCATAATATCGCGTCGGCGCACAGTCCCCATGAGACGGTATTTTTCGTCAAATACCAGCACCACGCGGGGAAGCGATTTGCGTCCGTTAATATCAAGTTCCGACTTTTCCATTTCGGCAATAGCCTGGCGCAAGGTGAACCAGTATGGGATATGGGGATACTTATTGAGCGGTATCATTATTTCTTCGATTCGTTTTATTTCCGGCATATATCTCCCTTCAAATTTTTATTGTCATCTATAGATAATAAGCATCATGCATTCTTCAAAAAAGCGGCGATTTCATCCGGGCTGAGACCGGAGCGGGAGGCCAACTCCGGCGACTGCTCGCCGCAGCGCTCTTTCAACCGGCTTAAGTATTCCCGCTTAAACCTTGCCGCGGCCTGGGCGAACGGCTCCAGGTTGAGCATATCCGTGAAGCGTTTGTTTTCTCTTTTCAACTGCTGGAATTTCATGGCGCGGTCAACGGTGAATATAATCTGCTCTTTCTTGAACGGTTTGGTGATATAATCAAAGGCTCCCCGGGCAAGCGCCTCAATAGCGCTCTCCATGGAACCGAAAGCGGTAATGATGATTACTTCCGAG
Source organism: Candidatus Zixiibacteriota bacterium (assembly GCA_040753495.1). Lineage (NCBI taxonomy): Bacteria > Pseudomonadati > Candidatus Zixiibacteriota > Candidatus Zixiibacteriota bacterium. The sequence goes on along the minus strand of JBFMEF010000199.1, from coordinate 2,412 downwards.
TCTATATTTTTCTCTTTAATATGTTTGAGAAGGTCAATGCCGTCCATCCCCGGCATCTTGAGGTCGGTAATAATGATGTCGAAGCTCTCTCTGGTCAGAAGCGGGGGAACTTCCAGCGCATTATTGGTGGTCTGAATCTGATAGGCGGTTTTTTCGCCGATAATTCTTTCCAGCAATTTCAACATATGCAGTTCATCATCAACCGCAAGTATTCTCTGCTTCATAATTATGACTCCTCTAAAGATTCGCCGGTATCATGAACCGGAAGCGAGATGACAAATTTGGTGCCGCTGGGCCGTTGGGGGTTATCCTCGCGGCAGGTCGAAGAGAATTCGATTTTCCCTCCATATTTCTTGATAATTCCATAGCATAAAGAAAGCCCCAGACCGGTTCCTTCTCCGACCTTCTTGGTTGTAAAGAAAGGGTCAAAGATGCGCGGTTTTATTTTGTCGGGAATCCCTTTGCCGGTGTCTTCCACCGCAATCTGGACGGAATCCTCCTGCCTGCGCACCGAGATGGTCAATTTGCCGCCACCCGGTTCCATAGCGGCAAAAGAATTATTTATGAGATTGAAAATGACCTGCTGAAATTCTCGCGAGTCGCACCTGACTTTGGGTAGACTGACCGGAATATGCAGCGCGACCTCCACTTTCTTAGTCATAAGGGTGTTGCGCACAATCTTGATGACCGTATTCAGGGCCTGGTCGACGTCGACGAACTCTTCCAGCCCTTCCGTTATGCGGGCAAAACCGAGCATATTTTCCACCGTCTTTTTTGCCTGATTGGCATTGGCTTCAATCATTTTAAGGTCTTCATATTCCTGAGTCCCGGGCTGAAATCTTTCCAGGAGGAGGTCGGTGAATCCAAGAATCACGGCAAGGGGATTGTTGATTTCGTGCGCCACGCCGGCCGCAAGAATTCCAATCGAGGCCAGTTTCTCGGTGTTGTAAATACGCTGCTCCAATTCCATTTTTTCGGTGACATCTTTTATGATAGCGGTGCTTCCCAAGATTTCGCCGTGCGGGGAACGGATTATGGTGCGGGAGAGGTCGATAGTGATTCTCTTGCCGTCTTTGGTCATTCGCTGCGCCCGATAATTGCGGATATAACCCTGCCGGGTGACTTCTTCCTGGATGCTGAGAAGTTCTTCATCGGCATCAATATCGGGCGGCACGAGACGATGGAAGGTCTGACCAATCATCTCTTTGGCGGTATATCCGAAAATGATTTCGGCGCCGCGGTTCCAGACTTTGACGCGATTGTCATTGTCGATGAAGATGATGGCGTCAACGGAGTTCTGCAGGATGCTGGAGATAAATTCTTCCTGCTGGCTGACCCGTTCCTTAAGCGCATGAGAGATTCTTTGTTGATAAATCACGACCACCACGCCGAAAAGAAGCATGGCCGCAATGATGGCGGCTTCGGCGGCAAAATGGCGGATATAGACTCCCCGGACAGCGCCGGCGATTTCCGATGTAGGCGCGGCCACCGCGACCGACCAGACCTGGCTCTTGCTTAGAATTCCGCTCTTGATTGGTGTAAAAGCGATAAGTTTGGTTATCTGCCCTTCGATTCCCCGATGCCAGCCGCTTTCATAGATGCCGGTGCCTTCCTCACCCTTCAGCATCTGGTTGCGCATGATATCATTTATTTGCGTAAAGCTGACATATGGTTTGCGCTGGTAGCGGGCGGTGAAAGCGTTCTTGCCGATAAACTCCCGCTCTGGATGATAGATGAACATGCCGGTTTCATCAATTACCCAGGCATAGCCGGTTTTCCCGGAACGGATTTCCTGAGTCACACCGGTGACCAGCCGGGACACATCAATTTGGGCATATAGAAATTGTCTGCCGGCAAGGGTGACAATCATCTTGCAGATCACGCCGGTTATAAGGGAGTAATTTTCCGACAGCGTTTCGACATACAATTGCCCCAGTGAAGTTTTCTCTGTCCCCATATCGACACAGTCGCGAAACAATCGGGTTTCTTCAAGTTGAGCGGCGGTATCGGTAGAGGTCACCTGTATCAGTTTACGGGTGCTGTCCGCCAGACCCAGCTCAAGCAGTCCCTTATTGCGCATACGGCTGGCCGCTTCATTGAAGACAGTCTGGATATCACCCGGGTCGGGAAAGCGGGCGATTTTCCGCGCCAGACCGTCGATTTCCAGCTCAATATCATGAAGAATGACGCTGACCTGTCCGCTTGCCTGGCGCGCCAATATTAATTGCTGTTGATTGAAATCCTCATTGATGCGGTCGCGCATGATGCCGGCATTCTGATAGATTATATAGATTGTCCCGCAGAGGATAAGAATGAACAGAATGGAACTGAGCAGCGGCAGGCTGCGGTAATTGAGAAGGGCATCGGCGGCAGTGCGGAATTTCTGGGTCAGACGGCTCATCATTGCCCATC
>JBFMEF010000198.1 GCA_040753495.1 Candidatus Zixiibacteriota bacterium | reverse complement strand
AACTTCAAAGCAGACCCTCCGCCTCTTTCTCGGCCTGTTCTTTCGATATCAACCCGGCCTCAAAGAAGCGAATCAGATTATCCGCCCGGCTTTTATTAATCTCCTGCTTTTCCGATGCCAGGAAAGTGAAACTATTGTCGAACCGAACACGGCAGCGGCAATCAAATCCTTTCAAGCCGAGTTCGATATTCCCCAGCCATTCCAGAAAGCGCGCCGTCTGCCGCTGCACCGAATGCACCTGACGCATCACCAAATCATACTTGAATTGCGCCCAGTTGTGGGTGGTGCTGTAACTGTATCCGAGCATGAACGGCGCCAGATTGGTGCCGGCGCAGATTTCTTCGACCATCGCCCGATGATTCAAAAACCAGGAGTTGCCGACCGCGCGGATATTCCCGGGACCGATATATTCTATCTCAACATTGTCCCAGGTCACCGGGTTATCCTCCGGGGCGCATTCTTTAATCATCGAAACCGTCTCATCAAAGTAGGCGTTAATCCTGTCGACATAAGCCTTGTCGCTCTCCCCGGCCATCTTCTCCGGCGGTTTGACTTTGACATGCAGACGGTGATAGCCGGCGTTGTGGGTGGTCCGGTGCATATCTTCGACCAGTTGCTGCTCGATATAGGCGACAAACGGCACCGCGCTCATGATCGATTTCCCCAGTCCGACTCCTCCCTCGGCGCTCAATCCGAGGTAATAGAAATCGTCATGGTCAAGGCTTATATCCCGCTCGCCGTCATGATACAGCAGCTTCCCACTTCTTTCCGAGACCGCGATATGGGCGACATCAATCGGCAGAAACCGCTCCAGCCCGCTCTGGTCGGCGCTGACCAGGGCAAATCCGGCAAAGGCGCCGTCAGTGTAAAGCGAACTGAAAAGATACGGCAGGAACGATTCCAGCCCGGCTCCCCGCTGAAAAGAGAAGGGGTAAATCCGAAGCGCCATTTCATTCAGAACTTTCTCCGCGTCCTCCGCCTCTGTTCGTGATGATGTCTCTATTGCTTCATAATGAGCGGCGCCGGACGACAGCCGACTCCAGGTCCAGACTGTCCCGCTCAACAAGGGTATATTGTCCCGCAGGAAGCGGTAAAGATTTATCCGAAAACGGTGCGGCGTGAAACTGTCGCGACTCCAGACAAAACTGCCTCTGCCCGGGCTGGTACCGAACTGAAGACTCTGTCGGTGATGCCGATGAGGCGCGACGGTGGCTCTTCTCAAAAGGAATGAATCTGACTCAAAAGACCTGCTCATTGGACCTCCTTTTTTGACTGCGCCCGGTTTTTTTCAACATTGAATCATTAACGTTTCTGGCGGAGGGGAGAATTTTTGAAGGTAAAGTTTGGCGGAGTTATGACGATAGCCAACAGCAATACTCTGCAAGCAGTTAGGCAGAAGTGTTAGAATATTGCACAGTTATGCAACAGCCGACATTTTTTCAAAAAAGGACAAGAATGGCTATTTTATAATCTAATGAAAATCAATAAATTACACTGGAATCGATTCCGCCGAAAGTAGGCACAAAGATTGCTTATAGTTCATATGGATATTTATAACCGAAATATGACAAATTAAGATAGAGTGAGTCCTGTATGAGAAAATTTTTGTTAATGATGCTCGCCCTGACCTTACTCTCATTGCCGGCTTTCGGCTTTGAGTACAAACTGGGGTATGATTTCGGAAATCCATTTGATGAGAATAACAACTGGAGTCCGATTACCTATCCTGGCGGGGTAGGAAGTCTTCCTTCGCCCGGACTTCTGTCTGAAGGGGGAGAGAAATTCGACCTCGAAGGACTCCATTTTGCGATGACCGGAAATACCGTCCATATCGCCCTGGTCAACTCTTTCGGCACCTCGGCATATTCTACCTCCTGGCGGCAGACCTACAATCTCGGCGACATTTTCTTTGGCATAAACGGCAGCAGCACCAGTTACGCTATTGACGTTTTCACAGGCCAGCTTTATGCCGTGAATACCTACAGCGGCATTTATAACCTCCGCGGTTCATACTACAGCAACACTGCCATCCGCAATGCGGTTGGCGCGTATGATGTCACCTCGGGCACTGTCCTGGGCACTGTCAACCGCGAATATTCGATGTGGCAGGGATTGGAAACCAACCCGATGCAGGGTGCCGGCGATACCTGGGTTTTGGAA